>JAPPHP010000101.1 GCA_028821035.1 Gammaproteobacteria bacterium
AGGTGGTCTCGGAACTCAAGCGCCTGGCCGACCGGTCGGAGCACGTGTACCTGGCCACGGACCTCGACCGCGAGGGCGAAGCGATCGCCTGGCACCTGAAGGAGTTGATCGGGGGCGATCCGGAGCGTTTTCGCCGGGTCGTCTTCAACGAGATCACGAAGCCCGCGATCGAAGCGGCCTTCGAGGACCCGGGGAGGATCGACGAGAACCGCGTCAACGCGCAGCAGGCGCGGCGCTTCCTCGACCGTGTGGTCGGCTTCGAACTCTCTCCGTTGCTGTGGGCCAAGATCGCCCGCGGCCTCTCCGCCGGCCGCGTCCAGTCCGTGGCCGTACGGCTCATCGTCGAGCGCGAGCGGGAGATCCGCGCGTTCGTTCCGGAGGAGTATTGGGAGGGGTTCGCGGACCTCGCGCGCGCCGGAACCGCCGGGGCCGCCGGGGCCGCGGAGAAAGACGAGACGCACCGGTTCGCGGTCGCGCGGGACGGCGGAGCCGTGTTCCGTCCGGGCAACGCGGAGGCGGCGGAGGCGGCCCTCGCCCGGTTGCGGGCGGCGGAATTCGTGGTGGCGCGGCGTGAGGACCGGCCGACCACGACCGCCCCCGGGGCTCCTTTCATCACTTCGACCCTGCAGCAGGCGGCCTCCACGCGGCTGGGCTTCGCCGTGCGCAAGACCATGAGTCTCGCGCAGCGGCTGTACGAGGCCGGACACATCACGTACATGCGCACGGACTCGACCAACCTGTCGCGCCCGGCGGTCGCGGGGGTGCGGGAGTACATCGAGGAGGCGCATGGCAAGGACTACCTGTCGCCGCGCCCGGCGGTGTTCGCGAGCAAGGCTGCCGCGCAGGAAGCGCACGAAGCGATCCGCCCGACGAACGTCCGCACGGCGCCGGACAGCCTGGCGGCGTTGCCGGCGGACGAGCGGCGCCTGTACGGCCTGATCTGGCGGCAGTTCGTCGCCTGCCAGATGGCGCGCGCCCGGTACCTCTCGACCACGGTCGTGGTGGAGGCGGACGGCTTCGAACTCCGGGCGCGGGGCCGGATCATGCAGTTCGACGGTTACACCCGCGTGCTCGCCCCGGCGGGGGGACGGGACGAGGACCGGCCGATCCCGGCGTTCGCCGAGGGCGAGCGACTGCGTCTCGTGGAGTCGGGTGTGGCCCAGCACTTCACCAAGCCGCCGCCGCGGTATGGCGAGGCGAGTCTCGTGCGGGAACTCGAGAAGCTCGGCATCGGGCGCCCCTCCACGTACGCAGCGATCATCTCGACCATCCAGGAACGGGGCTACGTCTCGCTCGAGAAGCGCCGTTTCCGGGCCGAACGTATCGGGGAGCTGGTGACCGACCGCCTCGTCGAGAACTTCGCCGACCTGATGGACTACTCGTTCACCGCGGAACTGGAGGGCGAACTGGACCGCATCGCCGGCGGCGAGCGCGGCTGGCGGTCCGTGCTGGACGGCTTCTACGGAGGATTCAGCGACCGGCTCGCGAAGGCGGGGGCGGCCGGCGGCGGCATGCGGGCCAACGAGCCCACGGACACCGATGTCCCGTGCGCCCGCTGCGGGCGCCCGATGCAGGTGCGCACGGCGAGCACCGGCGTGTTCCTCGGCTGCTCCGGCTATCGACTGCCGCCGAAGGAGCGCTGCACCAACACCCTCAACCTCACGCCGGGGGACGAGGCCGTGGACGTGGAGGAGGACGGCGAACTCGACGATCTGGAGGCGCTGCGCTCGAAGCGCCGTTGCCCGAAGTGCGGGACGCCGATGGACTCCTACCTGATCGACGCGAAGCGCAAGCTGCACGTGTGCGGCAACAACCCGGACTGCGCGGGTTTCGAGGTGGAGGAAGGCGAGTTCCGCATCAAGGGCTATGACGGTCCGACGCTCACCTGCGACCGCTGCGGTGCGGAGATGCAGCTCAAGTCCGGACGCTTCGGGAAGTACTTCGGGTGCACGAACGACGACTGCTCCAACACGCGCAAGATCCTGCGCGACGGCCGTCCGGCGCCGCCGCGGGCCGACCCCGTGCCCATGCCGGAACTCGCGTGCGAGCGCGTCGACGACCATTTCGTGCTGCGCGACGGGGCCGCGGGGCTGTTCCTGGCGGCGAGCCAGTTTCCGCGCAACCGCGAGACGCGGGCGCCCCTCGTGCGCGAACTGAAAGCCCACGCCAACGAACTGGATCCGCGCTTCGCATACCTGCTCGACGCGCCGGAGGCCGACCCGGACGGCAACCCGGCGGCACTCAGGTGGTCGCGCAAGACCAGGGAGCAGTTCGTCGCGTCGGAGCGCGACGGCAAGCCCACGTCGTGGCGCGCGCACTATCGAGACGGGCGCTGGGAGCAGCAGACCGGTTCGACCGGGGCGCGCAAGGGAGGCGGCAGGACGGCCCGCAAGGGCGGCGCCCGCGCGCGGAAACGCTGAGGCGCGTCAGTGGCGCCGCAGGACGCCGACGCTCAGCCCTTCGATCGCGAACTCGCGTTCCCGAAGGTCCACCTCGATCGGCTCGTAGTCCGCGTTCTCGGGCAGCAGCAGCACCCGGCCCCGGTCGGATGTGCGCTGGAACCGCTTCACGGTGACCTCGTCGTCCACGCGCGCCACGACGATCTGTCCGTTGCGCGCTTCGGGCGTCCCGTGTACGGCGAGCAGGTCGCCGTCGAGGATGCCGGCGCCGGTCATGCTGTCGCCGTGGACCCGCAGGAGGAAATCCGCGGCAGGCCGGAACAGTTCCGCGGGGATCTCGCAGGTGTCCTCGATGTGCTCCACCGCCAGGATGGGATGGCCGGCGGCGACCCGGCCGACGATGGGCAGTCCGGGCGGCGCGGGCAGACGGATCCCGCGCGAGCGCCCGGGCGTCATCTCGATGGCGCCCTTGCGGGCCAGCGCCCGCAGGTGTTCTTCGGCCGCGTTGGGGGACCGGAAACCGAGTTCGCGGGCGATGTCCGCCCGGGTCGGCGGGTAGCCCTGGTCGGCGATGTGCGACCGGATGAAGTCGAGGACGACCGTCTGCCTTTGGGTGAGTTTCTGCATGTGCCCTGTCAACATGTACAGTGAGACTGGGATTATATACAGGATTTGGCTCTTGGGAAGGGGCTTGTCGGGCTTGTCGGGCTTGTCCCCTCCCGTGCCCGAGCGTGTACGATTCTGGCCCGGGCATGCAGGGGAGGGGCTTGTGCCCTCCCATGCCTGATGCAGGGGGAAAGGATGGAAGGCATCCTCGACTGGTTCCTGGCGCATACCTGGACGGTCTCCATGTTCGCCGTGGTGCTCGCCACGCTGGTCGCGCGCTATGTCGTCAAGCGGGGCTTCGACCGCCTGGCGCGCCAGGCCGAAAAGACCCACAACATGTACGACGACGCGGTCCTGCACGCGGGCCGCAAGCCCATCGGGTGGGCCGTCTACCTGTTCGGCTTCGCCTGGGCCGCGGAGATTGCGGGCGAGCAGTCGCGGCAGGAGATCTTCGAGTACATCGCCCCGCTGCGCGAAGTGGGGGTGATCCTGCTGCTCGCCTGGTTCGCCGTGCGCTTCATCTCGTTCCTCGAGGTGCACCTCGGGGACCGGGCGTACGGGCCGACCCGGGTGGACCAGACGACGGCGATGGCGCTCGGCAAGCTGCTGCGCGCCTCGGTCGTGATCACCGCCGTGCTGATCGTCCTGCAGAGCCTCGGCTTCAGCGTCACCGGCGTGCTGGCGTTCGGGGGCATCGGGGGCATCGCCATCGGCTTCGCGGCCCGCGACCTGCTCGCGAACTTCTTCGGGGCGCTCATGATCTACCTCGACCGGCCGTTCTCCGTAGGGGACTGGGTACGCTCTCCGGACCGCGAGATCGAAGGGACGGTCGAGGAGATCGGCTGGCGCCTGACGCGCATCCGCACGTTCGACCAGCGGCCGCTGTACGTGCCGAACAGCGTCTTCGCGAGCCTCTCGGTCGAGAATCCGCAGCGGATGAAGAACCGGCGCATCTACGAGACCATCGGGGTGCGCTACGACGACATCGGCGTGCTGAAGACGGTGATCGACGACGTCCGGGAAATGCTCCGCACGCACCCCGCGATCGACACCTCCCGAACGCTGATGGTCAACTTCGTGAGCTTCGGTCCCTCGTCGTTGGACTTCTTCGTCTACACGTTCACCAAGACCATCGTGTGGACCGAGTTCCACGAGATCAAGGAGGAGATCCTCTTCCGGATCGCGGAGATCATTGCCGGGCACGGTGCGGAGATGGCGTTCCCGACGCAGACGCTGCACGTCGACAGTCCGCCGCAACCGGAGCCGGACCCGGCCCTCCCGGGGACGGGTGGGCGGGAAGCGTGACGCCCGCGCCCCGTGACATCGACGCCTGGGCGGAGTGCCTGTTCGACGCGGAGGCGGTGCGCTTCGCGATCGACCGGATCGCCGTGCGCATCGCGCTCGATCTCGCGGAGGCCCGCCCGGTGGTCGTCTGCGTCATGAACGGCGGGCTGCCGTTCACGGCGGCGCTCCTCGCGCGGTTGGCCTTTCCGCTCGAAGTCGACTACGTGCACGCGAAACGCTACCGCGAGGCCGCTCCCGGGGAACACCCGCGCGGGGCGGAGTTGTGCGTGCGCGTCGCTCCCGCGCATGCGCTGGAAGGACGGAGCGTGCTCCTCGTCGACGACGTGCTCGACGAAGGCGCGACCCTGGAAGCGTTGAAGGCGCTCGTGGAGGAGCGGGGCGCGTCCGCGGTCCGCACCGCGGTGCTGGTCGACAAGGCCGTCGCCGGCCGGGCCTTCGCGGCGGACTATGCGGCCCTGTCCGCGCCGGACCGCTACCTGGTGGGGTGGGGGATGGACTACAACGGCTGGTACCGGAACCTGCAGGCCATCTACGCACTGGAAGACCTGGCGTGAGACGGGTTGGCATCGTAGGCGGCACTGGCCTGGCGGGGCTCGACGGCGTCGAGGCGGGACCGGCGCCCGCCACGTTGCCGGAGACCCCCTATGGGGCCCCGTCCGCGATACCGGAGCGGGGTCGTCGGGGCGCCGTGGAGGCCGTCTTCCTGCAACGGCACGGCCGGCCGCGGAGCATCCTCCCGCACCGGGTCAACTATCGCGCCAACCTCTGGCTGCTCCACTCGCTCGGCGTCGAGGCGGTGGTCGCCACCTTCACCGTTGGCGGGCTGGCCCGTGAGTATCGGGACGCCGACCTCGTCGTGCCGCATCAACTGATCGACTACACGCACGGACGCGCCGACACGTTCGCGGGAGCCGACGAGATCCGCCACGTGGACTTCACTGAACCCTTCGACGCGACGCTCCAAGCCGCCCTCGTCGCGGCCGGGGAGCGCTGCGCGTTGCGTGGCCGGCTCCACAGCGGCGGCGTCTACGGCTGCACGCAGGGACCTCGCCTCGAGACCGCCGCCGAGGTCGACCGCCTCGACCGGGACGGGTGCACCGTGGTCGGCATGACGGCCATGCCCGAGGCGGTGCTGGCGCGGGAACTCGGGGTCCCCTACGCCGGCGTCTGCCTGGTCGTGAATCCCGCCGCCGGCCGGGGCGACGGCCCGATCACGAGCGCCGGCATCCAGGCGGCGGTGGATCGGGGCGCGGCCGACCTCTCGCTGTTACTGCAGACCTTCCTCGACGGCCTCGACGAGGGCGGCTAGCGCGTCCGGCACATCGAGCCGGTCGGCGCGCAGGACCAGGCCGATCTTCGGATGGTCGAGGTAGTGCACGTCTCCCGTGCGCATGCGCCGCGTTTCGGCGAGCCGCGCGTAGCCCTGCCGGTCGGCCCCGGGGCCGGCCGCCTCTTCGTGCAGCCAGAGTTCGGCGTCGACCTCGACGTAGAGGCCGCGGGCAACCCGCAACGTTCCCTCGATTCGCGACACACCGTCCGTGTGGGGCGGGCCGATCCGCAGGAGCATGGGGATCGCCCGCGCCGGGGCACGGGTTGCCTGGAACCAGCGTCCGTGATGCAGCACCTCGTAGTCGGCGGAGCGCCGCATGCGCCGGACGTGCGCGGCGAGGACCAGTCCGTCGGTGCGCCACTGCATGCTGGCACGGACGAGTGCCGCCTCGTACGCGGCGAACGCGTCCCGGGCGACGGTCTCGGGTGCGGGAGGAATGGCGAGCGGAGACGGCGGGGGGACCGCTTCGACCGTGTCCGGGGGACCGTCGGCGCCCGTATCCGGCAAGGGTATCCCGGCGGGGTCGTCCATCCACATCCATGCCGGCGGGAATGGGCCCTCCTCTGCGGGGACATCGTGGAGCGCCGGGAAGCGCCAGGCCGACGGCGGCGGATCGAACGCGGTCAGCGGCAGGGGATAGCGGCGCGGTTCGAAGGTGGTGACCGCCTCGCGCGTCTGCGGCGAGCGGTGCAGGAAGACCACGACCTCCACCACGTGCCAGTCGTACGTGAGCCAGTCGCCGAACTCGGGCTCGGCCGCGCCGGAGGGCGCGCCGAGGCCGGCTGCGAACAACGCGGCGGCAGCGTACCTGGCGGGACCGCGCCGCATCC
>JAPPHP010000225.1 GCA_028821035.1 Gammaproteobacteria bacterium
GGTGCAGCATCAGGAACGTCAGGAACGAGACGATCAGCAGCAGGGGCGCGAGCCCGACGATGCGCGCCGCGAGGAGCTTCAGCATCTCGAGGTCGCTTCAGGAGACGTATGGATGTGCCGCGCGTTCACGAGTCGGGCAGCCGCCCGACGCCGGCGAATACCGGGGCGCCGGACTTGATCCGTATCTCGCGCAGCATGGGGTCTATGTAACGCCCGACCCGAACGCCGGCGAGCTTGTCCGCGTCGTAGATGACGAGGTCGTCGATCTGGAGATACACCAGCGTGAGGACTTCCTTCACGACCACGTTGAAGTACTCGCGGTAGTTCCGCGCCCGCAGGTCATCGTCCAGGCTGCGGATGGCTTCACCCGCCAGCCGTTCGAGCCGCGGGTCCTCGTAGCCGAAGGGGTTGAACCCGGCCGTGACGGACCAGATGGCCGGGTGGCGGCTGTCCGGATCGAAGTTCGGGTAGCCGATGGTGTTCACCGGGAAGTCGCGTGTTCGGGCGAGCGCCGCCACGCTTCCGGGCTCGATGAGCTTGATGCGCATGTCGATGCCGACGCGCCGCAGGTACGCCTGCACGGCCTCGTACTGGGGAACGCTGTCGGCCGTCACCGGCACCGTGAACGAGAAGGTGTCGATCCCGGCCTCGTCGAGCAGCGCGCGGGCGCGATCCGGATCGTAGGAGAAGAACGACTCGAGCTCCGGGTCGTGTCCGAGATTGACCCGGTGCATGGGCTGGGACGTGGGGCGGGCGTATCCGAAGTAGACGGCGTCGGCGATCGCCTGGCGGTCCACGGCGAAGCCGAGGGCCTGCCGCACCCGCCGGTCGCCCATCTCCGGGACCAGGTCGCCGGCCCGGTCCAGGATCGTCAACCCGAACCACCGGTTGGCGCGGGAGGTGACGCCGAACCCCTGGTCGCGCGCCGGCTCGGCCTCGGTCGGTCCGACGATGGCCAGGTCGATCTGTCCCGAGATGAGCGCGTTCAGGCGGGCCCGCCGGTCGGGGAGTTCGTGGACGTCGATCGCGGGCACGTCGTGGTAGGTCGGGTCGAAGTGGTCCGGCTTCGGCACGAAGCGCAGGACTTCCCCGAGGGTCGAGCGCGCGCGGTCGTACAGCCAGGGACCGGTGCCCACCGGGTTCAGGTCGAGGTCCGGGTTGTCGAAGGCCGCCGGGCTCACCATCATCCCGGGCGACAGCCCGAGGTTGTACAGCAGCGTCGGGTCCGGAAAGTGCAGGTGCAGCCGGAGTTCGTAGTCGTCGAGCACTTCGGCCGCGTACATCGAGGCGACCGTGTTGATGCGCGGGCCCTTCAGTTCCATCAGGCGGTCGATGTTGGCCTTTGCCGCATGCGCGTCGAACGGCTCGCCGTCGATGAAGCGGACGCCCCGGCGCAGCGTGAGGTCGATGGTGTTGTCGTCCGGCCATTTCCAGGACGTGGCGAGGCTGGGATGCGGCTCGAAGGGGCTCGCCAGATTGAGGGCCGTCAGACCGTCGTACACCAGCGTGAGGTAGGTGGAGAACTGCGGCCCGGTATCGGCGAGGTGGGGGTCGAAGGTCACCATCGGGTTCGAAGTCCCGAAGCGCACGGTCTGCGCAGTCGTGACGACGGGCAGCCCGGCGCTGGCCACCTCTTCGTGGCCACCCGAGCAGGCCGGGAGCCAGAGGCAGGCGACGAGCCCCACCCATGCGGCGCGGGGAACCGTGTTCGGCACCGCGAGGTACTCGCTAGAAAATCAACTGTACCGTTTCGCCGTCGGCCTCGATCAGCGTCGACCGCACGGCGGGCAGGATCGCCGGGTCCGCGGGCAGTGTCGCGACCCATTGGGCATGGCTCGAGGAGAGGCGCTCGACCACGTCGGGATGTTCGGGGGCGAGGTTGACGGTCTCGCCGGGGTCCGCGCCGAGGTCGTACAGCATCGTGACGTGACCGAGAGGCGCGTCGGTCGGCCAGCCCGTCTCGGGGGGCGTGAGGCGGCCCGTCTCGTCGAGGTCGTCGGTCGTGAACTCCGTCCGGCGGTAACGGATGAGCTTCCAGCGCTCGTCCCGGATCGCCATATTGGGGCCGGAGCGCCAGTAGAGGTGCTCGTGAGGCCGGCCCTCGGCGTCGCCGCGCAGGTAAGGCAGCAGGTCGACGCTGTCCTCCGTCGTGACCGCGTTCCCGGCGGCGCCGGTGAACGTCGCGAGCAGGTCGAGCGAGATCACGGGTTCGCCGTACACGTGCCCGGCGGGCAGCCCGTCCGGCCAGCTCAGGATGAAGGGAATCCGGATGCCGCCCTCCTGGTGGTAGCGCTTGAAGCCCGCGTGCGGGGCGTTCGAGCACGCGTGGCCGATGTAACCGGCACAGCCGTTGTCCGAAAGGAAGGCGATGAGGGTGTTCTCGTACTGGCCGATCTCGCGGAGTTTCGCGACGACGCGCCCAACGCTCTCGTCGAGGGACCCGACCATCGCCGCATAGACGCGGGTCCTGGGGTCCTCGATGTGCCGGTAGGGCTCAAGGTAACGCGCCGTGGCCTGGAGCGGGGTATGCGGGGTGGTGTGGCTCAGAAAGAGGAAGAACGGTTCGTCCCGGTGCCGGTCGATGAACCCCACCGCCTCGTCGGTGAACACGTCCGTCAGGTACTCCGCCACCTCCACCGTCTCGAAGCCGCGGTAGACGGCGACGCGTTCGGGTCGTTCCGTCAGAGGGGGCCCGACGGTCTCCACGCCCGGCGTGCGCGAATCGATGAAGATGCTTCCCCCGGCGAGCACGCCGAAGTACTCGTCGAAACCGCGGCTCATGGGGTGATGCTCGCGCTCGTAGCCGAGGTGCCACTTGCCGACCATGCCGGTCGCATAGCCGAGGTCGGCCAGCGCGTCGGCGAAGGTCCGCTCGGCGGCACTCATGCCGTTGTCCACGTCGCGGCCGGCCGGGTTGAACTCCCAGCCGTGGCGCGCCTGGTAACGTCCGGTCAGCATCCCGGCCCGCGACGGGCTGCACACCGGGTGCGAGACATAGCCCTCGGTGGCGCGTACGCCGGCGACAGCAAGGGAGTCGATGTTGGGTGTGGAGATGACTTCTCCGCCGTAGACGCCGACGTCCCCGATCCCGAGGTCGTCGGCGAAGACGAGGACGATGTTCGGTGGTCGGTCCCCGGAGGCCGCGGCCTCGGGCGCGGCCGGCGCTTCCGGCGGGGCGGCCGGAGGCTCCGCGCAGGCTGCGAGCAGGAGCGCGACTCCGGAGATGGCGGGCAGCCAAGCTCGCCCGGAACGGGGACGGACACTGGGCGCGGGCATGGCTTGAAAACCCCAGGGACTGGATGGCACTCAAGCGTATCATGCGGCCTTTTCGGGGCGAGCGAGTAGCGCCATGACGGAGATCCACGACCACGCGGACGACCACAGCGACGACATCGTGGCCGCCCCCGGTCCCGAGCGGGAAGCGCTGGCGGCGCTGAACGGCTACATGGCCGCGTGGAACCGCCGCGACATCGACGGCATGGATGCGGCCTTCCACTTCCCGCACGTGCGCATCGCGAGCGGGCGGATCATCCACCTGGAGTCGCCGGCCGCCCGCGTCCCGGACTTCTTCGAGAAGTTTGTCGCCGCCACCGGCTGGCACCACAGCCTCTGGGACTACCGCCGCGCCGTCCAGAGCACGGACGACAAGGTGCATTTCGCGGTGCAGTTCAGCCGTTACCGGGCGGACGGCAGCGTGATCGGCTCCTACCCGTCGATGTGGATCGTCGCGAAGATCGATGGGCGGTGGGGCGTGCAGGCGCGGTCGAGCTTCGCTCCGTAACCTTTGCCATCAGGCGCCCGCGGGCGGAACAGGCGGCGTCTCCCGCAGCCGCACGTCCCGCAGCATGTACCGGTCCACCCGCACTCCGGTCAGCCTGTGCGGGTCGTACGCCACGATCTGGTCGACGTACACCAGGGGCAGCGAAAGCACCTGCTTGACGACGATGTTGAAGTACTCGCGGTAGTGGCGGGCGCGGAGGTCCTCGTCGAGGCTGCGCCGGGCGTCGCGACCGAGCCACTCGAGCCGCGGATCCTCGTAGCGGAACGGATTGAACCCGGCCGTGACCGACCAGATCGCCTGGTGGCGGCTGTCCGGGTCGAAGTTGGGATAGGCGATCGTGTTCATCGGGTACTCGCGCGTGCGGGCGAGGGCCTCGATGGTGCCTGGCTCGATGACCTTGATGCGCATGTCGACGTTCACCTGGCGCAGGTAGGCCTGGACGGCTTCGTACAGGGCGGTGTTCTGCGGCAGCACGGGCACCGAGAAGGAGAAACCGTCGACCCCGGCCTCGGCGAGCAGGGCCCGTGCGCGGTCCGGGTCATGAGAGAAGAAGCTCTCGAGGGCGGGATCGTGGCCCAGCCCCGGCGCCATGGGCTGCAGCGCCGGCTGGGCGTAGCCGAGGAAGACGGTGTCGGCGATGGCCTGGCGGTCCACGGCGAATCCCAGTGCCTGCCGCACGCGGGGGTCGCCGAGTTCAGGCACCAGTTCGCCGGTCCGGTCGAGGATGGTCAGGCCGAGCCAGCCGCTCGAGTCCGCGGAGATGGCGAAGCCGCCGGCCTGCGCCGGCGCCGTCTCGGCGGGGCCCACCTCGGCGAGATCGATCTGCCCGGAAATCAGGGCGTTGAGCCGCGCCCGGTTGTTCACCAGGGGGCGGATGGCGATCCGCGGGGCGTCCCTGAACGCGGCGTCGTAGTACTCCGCGTTCGGCCGGAAACGGTGGACTTCGCCGATGGCGGAGTTCGCGCGGTCGTACTTCCAGGGTCCCGTCCCGACAGGGTCCAGGTCCAGGTCGGGATTGTCGAATGCCGCCGGGCTCACCATCATGCCCGGCGACATGCCGAGGTTGTAGAGCAGCGTGGGGTCGGGGAAGTGGAGGTGCAGGCGGAGCGTGAACTCGTCCACCGCTTCCGCGGTGTGCATCGAGGTCACCGTGTTGATGCGCGGGCCCTCGAGACGCAGCAACCGTTCGATGTTGGCCTTCGCCGCATGCGCGTCGAAACGTTCCCCGTCGATGAACCGCACGTCGCGGCGCAACTGGAACTCCACCGTGGTCGGGTCGAGCCAGGTCCAGGAGGTGGCGAGGCCCGGGTACGGTTTCGAGAAGTCCGCCGTGTTGAGCCGGGTCAGGCCGTCATAGACGAGGACGAGGTACGTCTCGAAAGGCGCGCCAGTATCCGCGAGGTGCGGGTCGAAGGTGACGAGCGGCGTCGCCGTTCCGAACCGGACAGTTCGATCTGTGGCCACCGCGGGGGGCTGCGTATCGTCCCCCGGCTTCGAGCATGCCGGCAGCGTGGGCGAGACGAGTCCGCAAAGGGTCGCTGCGAGCACCAGGGCCGGCCGGTGACCTGGACATCGTTCCATGCGCGTGGCTACGGGGCGGGCGCCCGATGCCGGCTCAGGCGTCGAAGAACGCCAGCGAGCGCGCCTCTATGCTCTCGCGCGGCGCGGCGTCGTCGCGGCTCGTCGGCTCGTCGAAGGCCGAGTGCGCGGTGAACCGGGTGCGGCCGTCCTGCATGGAGTCGTAGCACTTCAGCAGCAGGGCCTCGTCCACGCGCATCTCGGGGACGTAGAACCAGCGATGCTCCGGGCTGTGCAGGAACGCGTAGATCTCGCCGGTGCGGTCACGGTAGATGAGGTCGAGCGGGACCAGGTCCCGCCCCGCGATGCTGTCGCCGCTGCAGACGGCGAGCGGCGTGCCCCGGACCGGACCCGAGATGGGCTTCCAGACGTTGATGACGGCGAAGCGCCGCGTCAGCAGGTCCTCCGCCTCGTCGGGCACGAGGTCGCGGACGCGCTGCGGACCGGAGTCGTGCGTGTAGTCGTTGTGGACGAACCGGACCGGGGGATGCACGTCCGCCGAGTGTCGTTCCGCGTTGTCGGAGCGGACGTTGTGGTCGAACACCAGCACGCGGCTGGCGCCGGTGGCCGTCTTCACCAGGCGCTCCACCTCGGGGTAGTAGACGGAGCGAACCTCTTCGCCATCGTTGAAGTCCCGCACGCGCGACTCGTGGCCCACGAGGCGGACTCCCTCGCGGTCCAGCGACAGGGTGTCGGCGACGGCGCGCGCGTCGCCGACCGGCATGGTCCGCACCGCATCTCCCGGGGTACGTTCCGCGCGTTCCTCCGTTTTCCCCTCGTGCAGGAAAACCCCCGGCTTGCGGGACGGTTCCTCGACGTAATGGAACTCGGCCTCGACAAGTCGCGCGGCGTTCATCGGTTTCCTCCCGTCACGAGCCGCGTCGCGTAGGCGACCGTGCCGGTGGTCAGGGCGTGCCGCCGCTGGAAGTTCTCGCGTGCGTGCTTCGGCGGTTGCCGCGAGGTCTGCCAGGAGTTCAGGCCGTCGTACCAGGTCAGCAGCAGCATCCTGCCGCGCTCGGCGGACCGGTCGCGCTGGCAGAACAGGCCCTGCGGCTCGGCCCGGTAGGCATCCACGGTCTCGAAGCTCT
>JAPPHP010000255.1 GCA_028821035.1 Gammaproteobacteria bacterium
ACGCGCATCATGGCCTACTCGGCGAAGTACGCGTCGGGCTACTACGGGCCATTCCGGGACGCGGTGGGGTCGGCGTCCTACCTCGGCAAGAGCGACAAGGCGACGTACCAGATGGACCCCGCGAACAGCGACGAGGCGTTGCACGAGATCGCCCTGGACCTCACCGAGGGGGCGGACATGGTGATGGTCAAGCCGGGCATGCCGTATCTCGACATCGTCCGCCGGGTCAAGGACCGTTTCGGGGTGCCGACGTTCGTCTACCAGGTGAGCGGCGAGTACGCCATGCACATGGCGGCCGTCGCCAACGGGTGGCTCGACGAGCGGGTGATTCAGGAGTCGCTGGTGTGCCTGAAGCGCGCCGGCGCCGACGGCATCCTCACCTATTTCGGCAAGCGCATCGCTGAACGGCTGCGGGGCAACTGATAAAATCCCGCCTGGCGTCAAGGGAGACAGCAATGAGCGAGAACATAGAGCACGTCACGGACGCATCGTTCGAGACGGCGGTGCTGGGCGCGGACCGCCCGGTGCTGGTGGACTACTGGGCGGAGTGGTGCGGGCCCTGCAAGATGATCGCGCCGATCCTCGAGGAGATTGCCGACGAGTACGGCGACCGGGTCAAGGTCTGCAAGCTCGACATCGACGAGAACGCCCAGACGCCGCCGAAATACGGTATCCGAGGCATTCCCACGCTCATGCTGTTCCGCAACGGCGAAGTGGAGGCGACCAAGGTAGGCGCGCTGTCCAAGTCCCAGCTTGCCGCGTTCCTCGACAGCAACATCTGATTTTCCTGGATGCCGGCGGGGTTGCCCGTCGGCTCCCAACTTTCGCAAGCGCCCGCGTTGGCCCGCCCGGCCACCGCCGCCTCCGGCGTCGCTGGCCGCCCAGCCTGACCGCGTCCCGCGCTTCGCACCTCACGGTGCGAACCGCTGGACCGCCCGCCATTGCGGTGATACAGTCGAAAGACGTTCCGCGGTCCGGGACGTCTCCGACAGGATTTCGCAGCACACCCGCGCGAAGTCCGCACCCTCCAAAGCGCCGGTCACACTGGCGCGACAACCCGACAGAGGCGCATGAACCTTACAGACCTCAAGAGCAGACCAGTCCCGCAACTGGTCGACATGGCCCGCGAGATGGGCCTGGAGAACCTCGCCCGCTCCCGCAAGCAGGAAGTCATCGCGGCGATCCTCCGCAAGCATGCCAAGAACGGCGACGACATCTACGGTGAAGGCGTCCTGGAGATCCTCCAGGACGGCTTTGGGTTCCTCCGCTCCCCCGGCAGTTCCTACCTGGCCGGTCCAGATGACATCTACGTGTCGCCGAGCCAGATTCGCCGCTTCAACCTGCGCACGGGCGACAGCATCGCCGGCAAGATCCGACCCCCCAAGGAGGGCGAGCGTTACTTCGCGCTCCTCAAGGTCGACGAGATCAACTTCAGCGAACCGAACACGCGCAAGCACAAGATCCTGTTCGAGAACCTCACGCCGCTGTTCCCGGACGAGCGTTTCACCCTCGAACGGGGCAACGGCAGCACGGCGGACCTGACCGCGCGCATCATCGACCTCATCTCTCCCGTCGGAAAGGGCCAGCGGGGCCTGATCGTGTCGCCGCCGAAGGCGGGCAAGACCATCATCCTGCAGAACGTCGCCCAGTCCATCTGCGCGAACAATCCCGAGGCGATCGTCCTGGTCCTCCTGATCGACGAGCGGCCGGAGGAAGTGACGGACATGGAGCGCACGGTGGTGGATGCGGAGGTGGTCGCGAGCACCTTCGACGAACCGCCCTCACGCCACGTGCAGGTCGCCGAGATGGTCATCGAGAAGGCGAAACGCCTCGTCGAGCACCAGAAGGACGTCGTCATCCTGCTCGACTCGATCACCCGGCTCGCGCGCGCCTACAACACGATCGTCCCCTCTTCGGGCAAGGTGCTGACGGGCGGCGTGGACGCGCACGCCCTCGAGCGTCCCAAGCGTTTCTTCGGGGCCGCCCGCAACATCGAGGAGGGCGGCAGCCTGTCTATCATCGCGACCGCGCTCATCGACACGGGGTCCAAGATGGACGAGGTGATCTACGAGGAGTTCAAGGGCACGGGCAACATGGAACTCCACCTCGAACGCAAGATCGCCGAGAAGCGCGTGTACCCCGCGATCAACATCCGCCGGTCCGCCACGCGGCGCGAGGAGCTGCTGATGGGTGAGGCCGAACTGCAGCGCGTCTGGATCCTGCGCAAGCTGCTGCACGACATGGACGACATCGCCGCCATCGAGTTCATGGTCGACAAGCTGAAGGACACCAAGACCAACCACGAGTTCTTCAGCCAGATGCGCGGCCGCTGACCCGGCGGCCTTTCCCCCGCGCCTCCCGGAGCGGACGAGCCCCGACCCGTTGTCCTTCCGGCTGCGGCGATCCCGTCAGCGAGGATCGCGGTCGTCGTCGAGTGCCTGCTCCAGCAGTCTCCGGCCCTGTGCGACCTCGCCGGCGGCCAGGTACAGGCTCGCCAGTTCCCCGCGCGCGGAAGCGGTCGGCGACAGCATGAGGCTCGATTCGAGATACCCCCGTGCGCGATCCGGTTCGTCGCTCGCGATCGCCAGGCGCCCGAGCGCGAGCAGCAACCCGGGATCCTCCGGGTGCGATTCCAGCCAGGCGGTGGCGGCGTCGAGCTGCCGGTGGGGGCGGCCGGAACGCAGGCGCCCGTAGAGGTCCACGAGCGCCCGGTCGAAGTCGGCGTTGATGGCGGCCCGCAGGACCGACTCGGCGGTGTCCGTGTCTCCCCCGGACAGGAGCGCCTCCGCATACTCGCGCACCAGCGCCGCGTCCGTCCGTAGCGCCTTCGGTACGGCCTTCCAGGTCTCCCGCGCGTGCGCGGCGACCGTCTCGCTGCCGCGACTGGCCGCAAGGCGTCCGCGCCAGGCACGCCGCACGGCGGCATCGAGGCCGTCGGCGTCTTCGACTTTTGCCTTGCCGAGTGCGGTCGCGGCGGCGATTACGCCTTCCCAGTCCTCGAGCCGTTCCGCGCACTTGAGGGACAGCCGCAGCACGCCCGGGTGGCGCGGGTGATTGGAAGCCAGCCGATCCAGCGTCTGCCGACACTGGCGCCACTGTCCGGCTTCTCCGGCGAGCCGGGCCCGCGTGAGGCCGACGGCGGTGCCGGCGCCGGGCGCGGCTTCCTCTGCCCGGGCGAGCAGCCGCTCACCCTGTTCGGCATCGCCCGCGCGGTGGGCGGCCAGGGCAGCCGACAGCAGGCTCACGAAGGGAGTCTCGACCTGCTCGGCGGCGGTCATGAGCGTCGTCCTCGCGGCCGCGAAGTCGCCTTCCGCGAGTTGGATCGTCCCCTGTACTGTCTGGGCGTGCGCGTTCCGGATGCGCCGCTCCCGGGACCAGGCGGACAGCCGCGAGCGGCTTCGGAGCGTACGGCGCAGGATCGTCCACGCCGTCCCGACGACGGCGGCGACCAGCACCAGGATGGCGAGGGCGAACCAGACGCTGGTCTCGAACGTGCGGTTGCCGTAAGAGATGAGCACGTAGCCGGGATCACGCAGTGCGAGGAGCCCGAACGCGGCTCCGCCGGCGATCGCCACCAGCAGGAGGAGGAGACCGCGGGCGGTCACGGCCCCTGTTCCAGGGGCCCCTGTCCCAGGGGCCCCCGTTCCGGGCCCGGGGTCAGCGCGGTCGGGGCGAGCTCGCGCAACCTGGCCAGCGACCGGGAAATGTCGGGCAGGGCGGCTTCCACGTCGAACCGCAGGAGGGCCTCGATCTCCTTGCGCAGGCCCTGTACGGCGGGGCTCTCGGTGTCGAGGTGTTCATCGATCCAGCCGCGCGCGGACGCGAGGCTCTGGCGGTACAGGAGCTGGTCGTTGCGCAGGGCGCCGAGCTGCGCCCGCTCGAAGGCGAGCCGGAGGTGGAACTCGAGATAGACGGCCTCGTCGGGCCGCAACAGCGGCCGGGGCGCGATGCCCTCGCGGGTCCGGAATTCGTAGAGGTTCGAAAGCCGATCGAGGAGCGCCTCCCATGCGGATGCCGGCGTCTCTGGCGGCGCCGCGGCGTCCGGCCCTGGCGCGTCGGGGGCGCCGAAGTACTCGGGGATGCGCGCGGGCAGCTCGCCCAGCCCATCCTTCAAGGCCTCGATCCGGAGGAACAGGGTCTGCGCGTTCGCCGTCCCCACCTCGCGCAGCGCGAGCCGCTCTTCGGCGAGCAGGGCGCGCACGTCGAAGAGTGCGTAGTCGTCCAGTTCCTCGAGGATGACGTCGGCCGCCCCGAGCAGCCGTTCGGCGGTCGTCGCGTCGCGTTCCAGCAGCAGACGGTTGTTGGCGACCCGCAACAGGTACTCGACTTCCGCCAACCGCCAGTCCCTGGCATCCGGCGGGGCCTGGCGGCGCTGCTCCGCAACCGCATCCGCGAACGCGGTGCGGGAGGCGTCGAGCGCGTCGCCGTGCTCTCCAAGCGTCTCCTCGACTGTGGCGATGCGCGCGGCGATTGCGGCCTCGGAGGTCGAACGCGCGTCGTTGAGCGTGGCCTGCAGCCCCGCCATGCGGTCTTCGAGACGCGTTTCGACCGCCGTGACGGGATTCGCCCACTCGACGCGCCAGAAGAGATAGCCGGCGAGGCCGACCGCGACAAGCGAGAGCAGGCCGAGCAGGGCGACGGCGACCCTGCCCGGTCCGCGGCGCGGCCGGATCTCCCCGGGGGGCCGTTCGACGGCTTCGGAAGGTGCCTCTTCGCTCAACGCGCTCGTGTCTCGCTGCACAGGCCGCCGATCGTGGCAACGGTCGCGTGCGCACCCGCGCCCGGACCGACCAGGATGCGTGTGAAGCCGATCCCGCGGGCGGTGTCGGCAACCCGGGCGGACGGCACGATCAGCGGAACCGATCCACCCCGCCCGGAAGCAAACCACAGGTCCGCCGCGACCCGCAATCCGCCGGCGCTGCCCGCGACGATGGCGTCGATGTCCGGTGCGGCCGGCAATGGGTCGCGCAAGGGCAGCCGTCGATAGAGGCGCCAGGTGGCGACCGCCGTTCCCCGCGCTGCGAGCATGCCCGGCAGCGCGTCCCGTCCGCCTTGCCCGGTGGCGAGCAGAACGCGCGTCGGCGGTGTGTCGGCGAGGTGCGCGACGATCCCCTCGGACGAAGCGACATCCGGAATCGCCGCCGCGATGCCGTGTCCGTCCAGGGCGGCCTGCGTGGCGGGGCCGATCGCCAGCGCCGGCGTGCGCGGCCAGCCGTTCGCGAGGGCGGCGTGGACGGCATGTTCGGACAGGAACACCGTCAGGTCGAAGGGGCCGTCCGGCGCTGGCGTCGGGAGGTGCTCGACCCGCTGTACCGGGCGGACCCAGGCGTCGTGCCCGGCCGCTTCGAGGGCCTCGGCCAGCCGCGTGGCGCCGGGTTCCGTGCGGGTGATCCAGATACGCATGCTGCCCGCGGCGCGACTTCCCGGCTACCCTGCCGGGACGACGGCTCCCAGTCGCAGCAAGGCTCCGGCGAGCCGTTCGCCCAGCTCACGGGGATCCGTCCCCGTGTCGGCGACGGACCGGGCGTGGTCGCCCTCCGGTCCGAGGAGTGTCGCCCGGAGCGTGATGCCGTCCCCGTCGACGGTCGCGTAGGCGCCGAGGGGCGTCGTGCAGTCGGCCCCGAGCGCCCGGGTCAGGGCACGCTCCGCCGCGACCGCCCGCTCGGTATGCGTGTCCATCGCCGGGGCGAGCAAGGCGGCGAGGTCGTTGTGGCCCGTGGCGTACTCGAGCGCGAGGGCTCCCTGCCCGGGCGGCGGCAGGCAGAGGTCGACCGGCAGCCGTTGGCTGATGCGATCCCCGAGCCCGAGCCGGTCGAGTCCCGCGCAGGCAAGGACCAGCGCGTCGACGTCCCCGGCATCGAGCCTCGCGAGGCGCGTCCCGACATTGCCGCGGACCGGGACGGTCACCAGGTCCGGCCGGGCGAACAGGAGCTGCGCCCGGCGTCGCGGGCTGGACGAGCCGACCCGGGCGCCGTCCGGCAACGCGTCGAACGTCCGGGCGCCGGCGATCAGGGCGTCCCGCGCGTCGGCCCGCGCGCCGATGGTCGTGATGGCGAAGCCTTCCGGAGGTACGGTCGGTACGTCTTTCATGCTGTGGACGGCGACGTCGGCGCGCCCGTCGGCCAGCGCGGCTTCGAGCTCGCCGACGAAGAGACCCTTGCCGCCGGACTCGCCGAGGGGCGCGTCGCGCCGGTTACGGTCTCCCGCGGTGGTGAGCGGCAGGATGTCGATGGTGGCGCCGGACGTCTCCGAGATGAGCGCCCCGGCCCGCTCCGCCTGCCACAGGGCGAGCGGACTGGCGCGGGTCGCGATCCTGATGTGGGGCGCTCTCTGCATGTCCGTGTGACGGGCGGCGGGATGCGTAGCTCCGGGGCGTTTGGAGCCGGAATGCCGAAAGTGCCAGTATATGACGGAGGGCGTCCGCCACGACGCCGGAAGATGCA
>JAPPHP010000203.1 GCA_028821035.1 Gammaproteobacteria bacterium
CCCGTTCCCCATGCACCCACGCGACCGGCGCCCAGGCGCCCGTGGACGGCTGCATGTCCTCGGCCAAGGTGACGAAGTCGCGCTCGTCGTCGGCTCCGACGGGAATCGCCGTCCCCACCCCCAGCGTCAGGCCGTTGCGTTCGAACGGACCGATCCGCCTCGGCGAGTACTTCAGCATCACGAGACCGTCTCCCAGGCCCCGTCCCGTCGTCGTCTGGCCCCCGACCCGGCGCTCGTGCTCCACCGCGGAGAGGAGCGCCGTCAGGGACAGGCGCTCGCCGAACCCCCGGCTCGCCTGCAGCACCAGCGCCCGGCTCGAGCGCTCCCGTCCCGTCTCGTCGGAAACCTCGTCGGAGCCGCTGTACAGGTCGCCGATTTCGTGGAACTCGTACCCGCCGGTCAGAAGCCAGCTCCCGCCGCGCGGCGCCCCCGTGTCCATCGACCCGAGCAGCGGGACGGCGGCGCAACTACACGTAGCGGCCAACGCTGCAGGGGACAGCGTCGCCACAGCGGCGACGGCGCAGGCGTTGGCAAGGAGTGTCTTCATTCCCCGGCGATCTCGGAGCCCGGGTGGAACGCCCACCAGGCGAACCAGAACGCGATGTGGGAGTCGACCAGTGGCAGGCGCTCCGTCAGCCGCGTGCCGTCGATGGCCTCGCCGAACACGTTCCACGTGTTGCCCTCGTCGTCCGTCACGATCGCCGGCAGCGGTGCGGACGCGGGCTCGAAGGACAGCACCGTGCCGTCCGGGAGGGTGCGACCGAAGGCGACGGCGAGGTTCTTCTGCGCGCTGCCCGCGACCACGATGGGCAGGTCGCCGACGGTGTCGTTGTGCACGGTAATCCCGGAACCGAAGTCCTCGATGCGATACGCGCGGGCCGCGTCTCCGACCCACACGCCGAGCACCCGCGTCTTGATCTGCATGCGCGTATCCAGGGGTTCGACGTCGAACAGGAGATTGTCGTCCGTGCGGTAGGTCCGATAGGGATACTCGTCGTAGTTGCGGTCGTAGCCCGTCTGCCGGGTGAGGAGCTGCGAGTCCGGATACATCTCGCGCCAGGTCCCGAGCGTCGTTTCCACCACCGGCAGGACTTCCGGGACGTCCCCGGCGCGCGGTCCCTCCACCGACTGGACCAGCATCTGCAGCCAGTGGCTGTCCGTCTCGCGGTCGTAGGGGATGAGGTTCGAGTTGTACAGCAGGCCGGACACGCCGAACGTGGGATTCCGCGCGGTCGTCGAAGATTTCCAGAGCAGGGCCGAGCCGGTCAGGGGACAGTAGGTCAACGCCACGGGCTCGCCGCCGATCGTGTCGTTGACGATCTCGTGCCAGTCGAGGATGTCGTGCGGCATGGCCTTCACCCACGACCCGTCCCGGTAGCCCACGACCAGCTTGCGGGCCGAGCCCCCTACCCGGTCAGCGCGCAGAAAAATCGGGTTATCGATCGCGGGGATGCCGTCGCGGCCCGGTCCCCCGTCCACGACGCGCTCGCGCGGGATGAGCCACTCTTCGTCATCGTCGTCGGTCGACGTCGCGGGCGGGTCAGTGGCCGCCGGCGCGCTGCCGCCGCCCCCTCCGCCACCGCCGCCGCAGCCCGTCAGGAGCGCGAGGGTCAGGACGCCGAGCGCCCCGCACACGGCCGGGTCCGCGAGCCGGCGTCTCGGTCGATGTGATTCGATCGGACCGTCAACCCATGACGGCATCGAAAAACGCGCCCATCTCGGCAAGCGCTTCCCCCGCCTCGGGCAACGTCGGAATGATCTGGAACACATGGAAGGCGCCCTCGAAGACGTGCAACTGCACGGGCACGTTCGCCGTTTCGGCGCGTTCGGCAAGTCTCGTCGAGTCGTCCAGCAACACCTCGTCGTCGCCGACCTGGACCAGGAGTGGGGGCAGGCCTGCGAGGTCGCCGAACAAGGGGGAGACCCCCGGGTCCGTGAGGCCCGCCGGCCCGGCGTACGCTGCCGCCATTGGCGCAAGGATCTCGCCGCTGAGCATGGGGTCCGCCTCAAGGCGGCCCTGCATGCTGGCACCGCTGCCGGACAGGTCCGTCCACGGCGAAATGAGGATCGCGCCCGCAGGCAGGGGCGTCCCAACCGCCCTCAACGCGAGCATGCAGGCGAGGGTCAGACCCCCTCCCGCCGAGTCGCCGGCAATGACGATGCGGCCCGGGTCGATGCCGTTGCCGAGCAGGCGTTCGTAGCTCGCGACCGCGTCGTCCACCGCCGCCGGATGCGGGTGTTCGGGCGCCAGGCGATAGTCGATGCCGAGCACGGGGGCCCGGCAGGCGCGCGCGATGCGGCCCATGAGTTCCGTGTGGGTGTCGAGGTTGCCCGCCACGTACCCGCCGCCGTGGAAATAGAGCAGGCCGCGGTCGTCGCGGACCCCGGGCGCCGCGACGTGGCGCGCCGCCACGCCGCCCGCGTCGAAATCCGAGTAGGAGACGTCCTCCGGGAGCGGCGTCAGGGCCTCCGGATCGGCCATGGCCGCCCTGAGCGTCTCGATGTCGTTGACCGCCTCGAACTCCGCCCCGGCGCGCATCGCCGCTGCCGCGTCACGCATTTCCTGACTGGCCATGCAAGGTCCTCCTACCAGCGCGCCAACAGCTCCTTCGGCCCCCGGAAGAACGGGTTGAAGGCGTAGTCGAGGTCGTCGAGATTTGTCAGTTCCATTTCCGGCAGCCGCTCGAGGAGCGTGCCGAGGGCAACCTCGGTCTCCATTCGGGCGAGTTGCGCCCCGAGGCAGAAGTGGATGCCCCCGCCGAACGATTTCGAGCGCACGAACGGGCGTTCGAGATCGAGGTCGTCGGCGTCCTCGTATACGTCCGGGTCGTGGTTGGCGGCCCCGAGCAGGCAGATGATCATCTCGCCGGGCTCCAGCGTCTGGCCGCCTACCTCGACGCGCTCCTGGACGACCCGCGGCAGTTGTTGCACGGAGGAGTCGAACCGCAGGAACTCCTCCACCGCCGTCGGCATCAGGCCTGGGTCCGCCCGCAGCTTCGCGAGTTCCGCCGGGTTGCGGTAGAGCGCCACCAGGGCGTTGCCGATCAGGTTGACGGTCGTCTCGTGCCCTGCCTGGAACAGCAGGCGCACGTTCTTCGTGACCTCCTGCTCGGAGAGCCTTCCCTCCTCGCTCTCCGCGCGCAGAAGGTCCGTGGTCAGGTCGTCCTCCGGCGCCTCGCGCTTCGCCGGAAACAGCGCCGTGAGGTAGTCGTCGAAGGCCTCCCTGGCCTCCTTCGAGCGCGCGGCGCGGGTCTTGGCGTCGACGCCAGGCTCGATCCCGGTCCCCCAGCGAATGATCTCGTTCGACAGGTGCCCGAAGCGGTCGCGGTCGGCGTCCGGAATGCCGAGCATGTCGCTGATGACGGTCGCGGGGATCGGGTAGGCGTAGTCGCGCATGATGTCCATGCCGCCCCGCGGCGCGAGGTCGTCGAGCAGGCCGTCCACCAGCGACTGCACCACCGGACGCATGCCCGCAACGCGATGCGCGTTGAACGCCCTCGCCACCAGTCCGCGCAGCCGCGTGTGGTCCGGCGGGTCGGTGTTGAGGATGTTGCGTTCCTCCGCCGGCTGCGGACGCCCCTCCGGCATCCGGTGCTCGCTCCCCGGCGGCGGCTGCTTGCCGAAGCGGCGGTCCTTCAGGATCCAGTCGACGTCCTCGTAACGGGCCGCGTACCAGACGCCGTCGTTTCGGAAAACGCGTGCCTGGCGGGCAAACGCATAGGGACCGTAGGGGTCCCGGAAGAAGGTCCGGAGGTCCGCGCCCTCGAAAATGTTTGAAGAACTCATTGCAACCTACTGTAAATTCTAGGCGTAAAGCCACGTCCATCGTGCGGAGAGACGGGCAACACCCGGATGGTACCCGCAGTCGCGCGCGTCACCAACGCTGTCGTCGAGTCCCGCAGGCGCACTGCTATGCTCGCACCGGATGGACCCGCACAACCCGAACGACCGCATCGTCCCGTTCTCCAGCAAGCTCGCGTTCGGCGTCGGCCAGTTCGCCGAGGGGCTCAAGAACACGGGCTTCGGGCTGTTCATCCTCTTCTACTACAACCAGGTGCTCGAACTGCCCGGCGCGCTCGCCGGCGCCGCGCTCTTCATCGCGCTTCTCTTCGACGCCGTCACCGACCCGCTGGCCGGATCGCTGTCCGACAAGTGGAACTCGCGCCTCGGGCGGCGTCACCCCTTCATGTACGCCTCGGCCCTCCCCCTGGCGCTTGCCTTCGTCGGTCTCTTCTCGCCGCCGGACAGCCTGGGCCAGTGGGGGCTGTTCCTGTGGCTCACGGCCTTCGCGACGCTGACCCGTGGCGCCATGACGCTCTACCACGTGCCGCACCTCGCCCTCGGCGCGGAGTTGACCCAGAACTTCCACGAACGCAACCGCGTCGTCGCCTATCGGCAGTTCTTCGGCACGGCGGGGAGCGCCGCCGTGATCGCCGTGGGATTCGGCTACTTCTTCGCCGACGACATGGGCGGTCGCCTGGCCGTCGAGAACTACACGCCGTTCGCGATCCTGCTCGGCGTGTTCATGGCCGTGACGATCTGGTACTCGGCCGTCGGCACGCAGAAGGAGGTGCCCTTCCTGTCCGAACCCCCGCCGCGGCCGGGCCGCAATGCGCTCGTGCTCTTCGTCACCGATTTCCTGGCAGCGTTCCGGAACCGCTCGTTCGCCTGGATGATCTCCGGGGTCCTGGTCATCTACATCATGTCCGGCGTCCACAGCGCCCTCGACATCTACATGTACCAGTACTTCTGGGAGCTCGACGGCGGTCAGATGATGCGCGTCAACCTGGCGCCGATCGCCGGACTTCTGGTCGGCGTATTCGTCTCGGCGCCCCTCCTGCCGCGGATCGGCAAGCGGGCCGGCGTCATTCTCGCGGTCGCTGGCGTCGGGACCTGCACGATCGTGCCCGTCGTGTGCCGGCTCCTCGACGCCTTCCCTGAGAACGGGACGGAGGGACTGTTCTACACGCTGGTCGTCTTCAAGTTCGTGCAGGGGCTCACCGTGCAGCAGGCGTTCATCGCCGCCGGGTCGATGCTCGCGGACGTGGCGGACGAGCACGAACTCGACACCGGCACGCGCCAGGAAGGCATCTTCTTCGGCGCCATCTCCTTCTCGAGCAAGGCGACGTCCGGCGTCGGCACGTTGATCGGCGGCATCGGGCTCGACGTCATCGACTGGCCGACGGGCGCCGACATCGTCTCCGCGGCGGACATCCCGGCCGCGACGCTGGTCGATCTCGGAGTGCTCTACGGACCGGTGGTCGCCGGATGCGCGGTGATCACCATCTGGTGCCTATCGCACTACAACCTCGATCGCGAACGCCACGCGGAGATCCTCGGGAAACTCGCCGAGCGCCGGCGGGCCAACGCCCTGGATACCGCCGCCGGTAGCGGTGGCTGAACCGTCACGCCCTCCCGCCCCGGCCTTCACAAGTGCCCGATCCACCGGGTTTAATCGGGGTTTGACCCGTCACCGGAGCGACCCATGGCCTGGGATTTCGAAACCGACCCCGCCTTCCAGCGCGAACTCGACTGGATGGACGACTTCGTGCGCGAGGAGATCGAGCCCCTCGACTTCGTGCTCGGCCACCCCAACGACTTCACGGACCCCAACCGAAACCGGCTGATCCGCCCGCTGCAGGAAGAGGTGAAGCGCCGCGGCCTGTGGGCCTGCCACCTCGGGCCGGACCTCGGCGGACAGGGCTACGGCCAGCTCAAGCTCGCGCTCATGAACGAGATCCTCGGCCGGGCGAAGTGCGCGCCGGTCGCCTTCGGCTGCCAGGCGCCGGACTCCGGCAACGCGGAGATCCTCGCCCACTACGGCACCGAGGCGCAGAAGGACCGTTACCTGCAGCCGCTGCTCGACAACGAGATCTGCTCCTGCTACTCGATGACCGAGCCGCAGGGCGGCGCCGATCCCAAGGTGTTCACCTGCCAGGCGGAAGCGATCGGCGACGAGTGGGTCATCAACGGCGAGAAGTGGTTCTCGTCGAACGCCCGTCACGCCCAGTTTCTCATCGTCATGGCGGTCACCGACCCGGAGGCGCCCCCGTACGACCGCATGTCCATGTTCATCGTGCCCGCCGAGACGCCGGGCATCGAGATCGTGCGCAACGTGGCCGTGGGCTACGAGAACCCGGGCAACCATGCCTACGTCCGCTACGACGACGTTCGCATCCCGCGGGACCACCTGCTCGGCGCGACGGGCCAGGGGTTCATCGTGGCGCAGACGCGCCTCGGCGGCGGCCGCATCCACCACGCGATGCGCACGGTCGGCAAAGTCCGGCGCGCCTTCGACATGATGTGCGAGCGCGCGCTGTCACGGGAGACCCAGGGCGAGGTGCTGGCGCAGAAACAGCTCGTGCAGGCGATGATCGCCGACAGCTGGATCGACATCGAGCAGTTCCGCCTGTTCGTGCTGCGCAC
>JAPPHP010000309.1 GCA_028821035.1 Gammaproteobacteria bacterium
ACCTGCACCATGTAACTGACCTTCGCGACCATGCCGCGGACGGCCGGGGTGTCTTCCACCTCGACCACGTGCCCGATGCGTCGCAGTCCGAGACCCGCGAGGCACGCCTTGTGGCGCTTCAGGCGGCCACTGGAACTCTTCACCTGCCGCACCGTCAGCGTCTTTCCTGCCGTGTTCGCCATATCGCTTTCCCGCCGCGCTTCCCGGGCGCCCGTCAGGCGCGGATCTCCTCGACGGTCTTGCCGCGCCGCGCCGCCACCATATCCGGAGAACGCATGTTCGCGAGCGCCTTGAACGTCGCGCGCACCACGTTGACCCGGTTGGTGGATCCGTAGCACTTGGCGAGCACGTTCTGCACGCCGGCGGCCTCGAGCACCGCGCGCATCGGGCCGCCGGCGATCACGCCCGTGCCCTCCGACGCCGGCTGCATGTACACCATGGAGGCGCCGTGCCGTTCGCGGACCGCGTACCAGATCGTCGTGCCGTTCAGCTCGACGTCGATCATGTCCCGCCGCGCCGCCTCCATGGCTTTCTGGATCGCCACCGGCACCTCGCGGGCCTTGCCGCGGCCGAACCCGACGCGGCCGTTGCCGTCGCCCACGACGGTCAGGGCCGTGAAGCCGAAGATCCGTCCGCCCTTGACCACCTTGGCGACCCGGTTGACGTCGACGAGCTTCTCTACGAGCCCCTCTTCCTTGATTTCTTCGCTGTATGCCATCGAGTCAGAACTCCAGTCCGCCTTCGCGCGCCGCGTCCGCGAGGGCCTTCACGCGCCCGTGGTACTTGTAGCCCGAGCGGTCGAACGCGACGCGCGTGACGCCGGCGCCCTTCGCCCGGTCCGCGATCAGCGTGCCCACCTTGCGCGCCGCGTCGGCGTTGCCCGTTCCCCCGTTCGCGCGGAGGGACTCGTCCAGCGTCGACGCGTGCGCGAGCACCCGGCCCCCGTCGGCGGAGATCACCTGGGCGTACATGTGCCGCGCCGAGCGGTACACCGTCAGCCGGGTTGCGCCGAGCTCGCGCATCTTCCTGCGCGCGCGCCGGGCTCGGCGCAGACGGGATGTCTTCTTGTCGCTCATGTCGTATCGCGTTGACCGCTACTTCTTCTTGGCTACTTCTTCTTGGCCTCTTTGCGCCGCACCCGCTCGTTCGCGTAGCGCACGCCCTTGCCCTTGTATGGCTCCGGCGGGCGAAACGCGCGGATCTCGGCGGCCACCTGGCCGACGGCCTGCTTGTCGACGCCCCGTACCACGATCTCCGTCTGCGTCGGCGTCTCCGCGTCCACGCCGTCCGGGAGCTTGTACTCCACCGGATGGGAGAAACCGAGTTGCAGCGTGACGGTGCGCCCCTTCGCCTGCGCGCGGTAGCCGACGCCGGAAAGCTGCAGCCGGCGCTCGAAACCCTGGCTGACGCCGACCACCATGTTGTTCACCAGCGAACGGACGGTGCCCGCCATCGCGCGGGCGCGCCGGTCCTCCCGCGCCGCCGCGAAGGTCAGCACGCCGTCGGACCGTTCGACCGTCACGTCGTCCGTCAGCGCGAGCTGCAGACTGCCGCGGTTTCCCTTCACCGAGATCTCCCCGGTCCCGACCCGCACCTCGACGTCGTCGGGAACCGTCACGGGACTGTTCGCTACCCGGGACACGCTAGAACACCGTACAGAGCACTTCGCCGCCCACGCCCGACTGGCGGGCGGCCCGATCCGTGATCACGCCCCGGGGGGTGCTCACCACCGCGACGCCCAGGCCCCCGCGTACGCGGGGAATGTCCCGGCAACGGCGGTACACCCGCAGC
Organism: Gammaproteobacteria bacterium; assembly: GCA_028821035.1. Lineage (GTDB taxonomy): Bacteria > Pseudomonadota > Gammaproteobacteria > Pseudomonadales > Azotimanducaceae > VXNE01. The sequence goes on from JAPPHP010000309.1 coordinate 1,792, forward strand.
CCCGGCCGGCTGACCCGCGCGAGTTCCTCGATCGCCGGCGCGCCGTTGTGGTACTTCAGGGTCACGGTAAGCGTCGGCCGGACGCCCTCGTCGACCGAAAAGTTCGCGATGTAGCCCTCGTCGCGCAGCACGCCGCATACGGCCGCCTTCAGCTTCGAGGCGGGCATGCTGACGCTCCGGTGACGCGCCGCGAGGCCGTTCCGGATACGGGTGAGGAAGTCGGCAAGGGGATCCTGCATGCTCATCGGTCTACTCGTCCACCGTCCCTACCAGCTCGCCTTCAGCAGCCCGGGCACGTCGCCCCGCATGGCCGCCTCGCGGAGCTTGTTGCGCCCGAGGCCGAACTTCCGGTACACGCCCCGCGGACGACCGGTCTGGCCGCAACGCCGCTGCAGCCGCACCGGGCTCGCGTTGCGCGGCAGTTTCTGCAGCCGGACCTGCGCATCCCAGCGATCGTCGTCCGACGCCTCGCGGTCCGCGATGATCGCCTTGAGCGCCTGGCGCTTCGCCGCGTAGCGCGCCACCGTCTTCTCGCGCTTCTTCTCGCGCTCGCGCATGGAAACCTTGGCCATGGTTGCTAGTTCCTGAACGGGAAGTTGAAGGCCTGCAGCAGCGCGAGCCCTTCTTCGTCGGTCCGTGCCGACGTGGTGATCGCGATGTCGAGGCCGCGTACGGCGTCGACCTTGTCGTAGTCGATCTCGGGAAAGACGATCTGCTCGGACACCCCGAGCGAGTAGTTGCCGCGACCGTCGAACGACCGCGGATTCAGGCCGCGGAAGTCCCGCATACGGGGGATGGCGATGCCGATCAGACGGTCGACGAACTCGTACATCCGCTCCCGCCGCAGGGTCACCTTGCAGCCCACGGGCCAGCCGGCCCGGATCTTGAACGCCGCTTCCGACTTGCGCGCCAGGGTGACGATCGCCTTCTGGCCGGCGATGAGCGTCAGGTCGGAGACGGCGTTGTCCATGATCTTGCGGTCGGCCACGGCCTCGCCCACGCCCATGTTGAGCGTCACCTTGACGAGCCGCGGCGCCTGCATGGGCGTCCGGTAGGCGAACCGCTCCACCAGGGCGGGCCTGATCTCCTCGTCGTACCTTGCGCGCAGGTCGGTCATGGGCCGTCTCTCGCTACTCGCCGTCTACCAGGCTGCCGTCGGACTTGAAGTAGCGGACGCGCCGTCCTTCCTCCAGCCGGATGCCGACCCGGTCCGCGCGGTCGCTCTCCTCGTTGTAGATCGCCACGTTCGAGACGTGGATCGGTGCTTCGCGCTCCACGATGCCTCCCTGCTGGTTCGCCTGGGGATTCGCACGCTGGTGCTTCTTCACCAGGTTCACGCCGGCGACGACCAGCCGGTCGTTGTCCAGCACGCGCACGACCTCCCCGCGCTTGCCCTTGTCGCGGCCCGCGAGGACGATCACCTGGTCTTCCCGCCTGATCTTCCGCATGGCTCACAGGACCTCGGGCGCCAGCGAGATGATGCGCATGAAGTTCTCCGTGCGCAGTTCGCGCGTCACGGGACCGAAGATGCGCGTCCCGACCGGCTGCAACTGCGGCGTCAGGAGGACGGCCGCGTTGCGGTCGAACCGGATCACGGAGCCGTCCGGGCGGCGCACGCCCTTGCGGGTCCGCACGACCACGGCTTCCATCACCTGGCCCTTGCGGACGCGGCCGCGGGGGATCGCTTCCTTCACGGCCACCTTGATCACGTCGCCGACACCGGCATAGCGGCGCTTCGAGCCGCCGAGGACCTTGATGCACTGCACGCGCCGCGCACCGCTGTTGTCGGCGATGTCCAGCATGGTCTCCGCCTGGATCACGCGCTGCTCTCCTTGGCCGCCGCTGTTTCCTCGGCCGCCGCTGTTTCCTCGGCCGCTGCTGTTTCCTCCGCCGCCGGCGCTTCCTCGGCCGTCGGTGCTTCCTCGGCCACCGCCGCTTCCTCGACGGCCGCCGCGTCGTCAGCGCCGCTCTCGCCCGCGGCGCTCTCGTCCGAGGTGATCTCGTCCGAGGTGATCTCGTCCGAGGTGATCTCGTCCGAGGCGATCTCGTCAGCGACGATCTCGTCCATGCCCCGCGAGGACGTCGCGCCGCGCGCCAGCAGCCGCCACGACTTCTGCTTGGAGATGGGCCGCGTCTCGACGATCGTCACGTGGTCCCCCACGCGGCACTCGTTGTGCTCGTCGTGGGCGTGGATCTTCGAGCGACGCCGCAGGATCTTCCCGTACACCGGATGCTTGACGCTGCGCTCGACCAGCACGGTGATCGTCTTGTCCCTGCGGTCGGAAACCACCGACCCGGACAACGTACGCGTGCCCGGCTCCGTCTTCGCCGTCTGGCCCGCGTTACTCACTGTCGCCACCGCCGTTCTCCTGCAGCTCCCGCAGCACCGTCTTGACGCGCGCGATGTCGCGCCGCGCCTCCTTCAGGAGATGCGTCTGCGGCAGGTGTTCGCTGCCGCGCTGCATCCGCAGGTTGAACTGCTCCCGCCGCAGGCGGAGCAGCTCCTCCTGGAGCGCATCCCTGTCCATGTCCCTGAGTTCCGATGCCTTCATGTCCTTGGGTCCATCGCCGCCGCGTCGCCGTTGCCGTTGCCTTTACATAGCCGACCGCGACACGACCGCGGTCGAAAACGGCAGCTTCGCCGCCGCCAGCTCGAACGCGCGCCGGGCCACTTCCTCCGAGACGCCTTCCATCTCGTAGAGGATCCGTCCCGGCTTGATCTGGGCCACCCAGTACTCGACGCTGCCCTTGCCCTTGCCCTGCCGCACTTCGAGCGGTTTCTTGGTGATCGGCTTGTCGGGGAACACGCGTATCCAGACCTTGCCGCCGCGGCGCGCATGGCGGGTCATCGCGCGCCGGGCCGCCTCGATCTGCCGGGCCGTCAACCCGCCGCGGCCGGTGGCCTTCAGGCCGAACACCCCCAAGCTGACCTTGTTTCCGCGGCTCGCCAGTACGCGGTTACGGCCTTTCTGCTGCTTCCTGAACCGCGTTCTCTTCGGCTGCAACATCGTTCGCGTCCCTGTTCTGCCCGGCGCCGCCTAGCGGCCGTGCGCCTCGTCCTCGGTCTCTTCGCCGGGCATCACCTCGCCCTTGAAGATCCAGACCTTCACGCCGATGATTCCGTAGGTCGTCTTCGCCTCCGCCGTGGCGTAGTCGATGTCGGCCCGCAGCGTGTGCAGGGGCACGCGACCCTGGTGGTACACCTCGGCACGCGCGATCTCGGCGCCGCCGAGGCGGCCCGCGACCCGCACCTTGATGCCCTTGGCCCCGAGGCGCATCGCGTTCTGGATGACGCGGCGCATCGCCCGGCGGAACTGCACGCGACGTTCGAGCTGCTGCGCGACGTTCTGCGCGACGAGCAGCGCGTCGACCTCCGGCTTGCGGACTTCCTCCACGTTGATGTGCACCGGCACGCGCATCATGCGGTACAGCTCCGCGCGCAGGCGTTCCACGTCCTCGCCCTTCTTGCCGATCACGATGCCGGGCCGGGCCGTGTGGATGGTGACACGGGCGGTCTGCGCCGGCCGCTCGATCTCGATGCGGCTCACCGACGCCTGCGCGAGCCGGCGGCGGAGATAGTCGCGGACCTCGAGGTCGTTCAGGAGGTACTCCGAGTACGTGTTCCTTTCCGCGTACCACACCGAGCGGTGGTCGGCGACGATGCCGAGCCGCATCCCGGTCGGATTGACTTTCTGGCCCATGCCCTTGCCTAACCCTCGTCGTCCGTCACCGCCACGGTGACATGGCTCGTCCGCTTGAAGATCCGGTCCGCGCGACCGCGCGCCCGGGGGCGGATGCGCTTCATCGTGACGCCCTCGTCGACGTAGATCGCGCCCACCCGCAACTCGTCCACGTCCGCGCCCTCGTTCTCCTCCGCGTTCGCGATGGCCGACTCGAGCACCTTCGACACCAGCCCCGCGGCCTTCTGGGGGCTGAAGGTGAGGATGTCCTGGGCCTCCTCGACGGGCTTGCCGCGCACCATGTCGGCCACCAGCCGCGCCTTGCGCGGCGATATCCGCAGCATCTTCGCCTTGGCTTCGACTCTCATTGCTACCGCCTCGTTACCGCCTCGCCTTCCGGTCCGCCGCGTGGCCCCGGTAGGTGCGCGTCGGCGCGAACTCGCCGAGCTTGTGGCCCACCATGTCCTCGGTCACGAACACCGGCACGTGCTGGCGGCCGTTGTGCACGGCGATGGTCAGGCCCACCATGTCCGGGGCGATCATCGACCGCCGCGACCACGTGCGGATGGGCCGCTTGTCGCCGCCGTCCTGCGCGGCGGCCACCTTCTTCGCGAGGTGCAGGTCCACGAAGGGACCCTTGCGCACCGATCTGGGCATGCGTAACGCCTCTCTCTCGCTCTTGCTCTGCTGTTCCCGACTGTTCCCGGCCCGTCCGGTCGCGCGCGGCTACCGCGACTTCCGCGTCCGCCGCCGCACGATCAGTGCGTCCGTGCGCTTGTTAGTGCGGGTCTTGTGGCCCTTAGTCGGCACGCCCCACGGGGTCACCCGGTGACGGCCGCCGGACGACTTT
>JAPPHP010000373.1 GCA_028821035.1 Gammaproteobacteria bacterium
TCGACACGCGCCGCGTGGTCGGCCTGGCGCTCACGATGGCGACCCGCGAACTCGAAGTCGAGCCGAGCCGGTTCGGCATCTTTCGGATGTAGCGCGGTTGCGCAGATGATCCGCACGCTCCTGATTGCGAACCGCGGCGAGATTGCCTGCCGCGTCATCCGCACGGCGCGCCGGATGGGGATCGAGACGGTGGCGGTGTATTCCGACGCGGACGCACGCGCGCCCCATGTCCGGCAGGCGGACGAAGCGATCCGCATTGGGCCCGCGCCTGCCACGCGCAGCTATCTCGACATCGACGCCGTGCTCGGCGCGGTGGCGGCGACCGGCGCCGATGCCGTGCATCCAGGCTACGGGTTCCTGTCCGAGAACGCCGAGTTCGCGGACGCCTGCGCAGGGGCCGGCTGCGTCTTCGTGGGGCCGTCCGCGGACGCCATCCGGGCCATGGGCTCCAAGATCCAGGCCAAGAAGCTGGTAGAGGCGGCGGGCACCCCGGTCGTGCCCGGCTACCTGGGGGACGACCAGGATCCCGACGCGCTCGCGCGGCAGGCGGAGGACGTTGGCTTCCCGCTCCTCATCAAGGCCTCGGCTGGCGGCGGCGGCAAGGGCATGCGACTGGTGACGGAAGCCGCCGGGTTCGGCGCCGCCCTCGAGGGCGCGAAGCGCGAGTCCCGCGCCGCCTTCGGGGACGACCGGGTGCTGCTCGAACGCTTCCTCACGAGCCCCAAGCACATCGAGGTGCAGGTGCTGGCGGACACCCACGGCAACACCCTGTACCTGTTCGAGCGCGACTGCTCGGTGCAGCGCCGCCACCAGAAGGTGATCGAGGAGGCCCCGGCGCCCACGGTCGACGCCGCGCTGCGCGCGAGGATGGGCGAGGCGGCGGTGCGCGCTGCGCGCGCGATCGACTACGTCGGCGCCGGGACCGTCGAGTTCATCGCGGAGGCGGGCGAGTTCTACTTCATGGAGATGAACACCCGGCTGCAGGTGGAGCATCCGGTCACGGAGGCGATCCTCGGGCTCGATCTCGTGGAGCTGCAGCTACGGGTCGCCGGCGGCGAGCCCCTTCCCTTCGGTCAGGACGACCTCGACATACGCGGCCACGCAATCGAGGCGCGAGTCTACTCGGAGAACGTGCGGCGGAACTTCCTGCCCTCGACGGGTCGCCTGCATCGCGTCGCCTGGCCGCACACCGTGCGCGTGGACACGGGCGTCGAGACCGGCGCCGAGATCTCCGTGCACTACGATCCCATGATGGCGAAGGTCATCGCCCACGGCGCCGACCGCCCCGCCGCCATCGTGGCGTTGCGAGAAGCGCTCCGGGAGACGGAGATCGTCGGCGTCGAGCACAACGTGCCTTACCTGCGCAACGTCCTCGCCCACGACCGCTTCCTCGACGGGACCTACACCACCAGCCTGGCCGAGGACGAGGCGGACGCGCTCACGCCGGGTGACGATCCGCTGAGCGTGCTGGCGGCGGCGCTGGCGCTGGTGGCGGGCGTACGCGACGCGGGGCCCTGGGACACCGCGGACGGCTTCCAGACCAACCTCGCGCGGGAGCAGCGTTTCACCCTGCGCCGCGGCCGGAAGCGCCTGGACGTGGACGTCACCCACGTCGGCGACGCCTACCACGTCGAGACCCCGGACGGCGCCTTCGAAGCGCGCGACGTCGCCTTCGCCGACGAGCACGTGCATGCCCTCGTTGGCAACGTCCGCCTCTCGGCCGCCGTCCACCGGATCGGCACGGACGTGTTCGTCGTGAAGGACGGCGCCACGGAACGGCTGCAGGTACGGGTACTCGACGCCAGCGACTTCCGGGCCGCCGCAAGCGCCGGGGGCAAGGTCACCGCCCCGATGCCCGGCAGCATCGCCGCGGTCCCCGTCTCCGTCGGCGACCGGGTCAAGGCCGGTCAGACGCTGGTAGTGCTCGAGGCGATGAAGATGGAGCACAACATCGCGGCGCCCGGCGACGGGAAGGTCAGCGCGCTCAATGTCTCCGTGGGAGAGCGGGTGGACGAGGGGGCGGAACTGGTCGTGCTGGGCGGCTGATGCGGAGAAGAGTATGAACAGAATCCTGTCTGTAGCGTTCTTTGGCCTGACCACAGCCTGTGCCCCAGTGGAATCGGAACCGCCACCCGCCTCCGATGGCGTGAGGTGCGATCGGCTCTATCAACTGAGCGATGCAAGCCAGGCGGTTGAACCGGGGGTTCTCGTGGATGCCTCGGGCGACGTCCCGGCGCATTGTCGGGTCAGGGGCGTCGTAGAACGCACTATCCGTTTTGAAGTCACCATGCCCCTCGAAGGCTGGCAGGGACGATTGATGTTCTACGCCCCGGGGGGCCTGGCCGGGTACATCGGCAACACGACCGTTCTGCTGGATGACGGATTCGCGATGGCGACGACCGATACTGGCCACGAGGGCGCCGAACCGGACTTCCTCAGGAACGACAAGGCGCGGATCGACTACGGTTATCGCGGGATTCATCTCGCGACAGTACTGGCGAAACAGGTCGTCGGGACGTTCTACGGTCGCGATGTCGACCACGCATACCTGACCGGTTGCTCCAATGGCGGCCGGGCCTCCCTGATCGAGGCGCAGCGATACCCGGAAGACTTCGACGGCATCATTGCCGGGGCGCCGGCCATGGCGTGGAGCGAAACGAGCCCCTGGGGCCTGGCGGTGGAGCGCTGGCAGTCCGAAAACCCCCTGACAGCGGACGCCCTGGAGCTGCTGGACGATGCGTCGAGAGGGGCCTGCGACCTGCTCGACGGCGTCGCCGATGGCGTCATCGGCGCTCCCCGGCAATGTTCGGTGGAGATGCTGAACCTCAAGGCGCACCAGTGCGATTCCGGGCAAACCGAGGGGTGCCTGACCGAGGGCCAGATACAGACCGCACACGCGATCTACTCCGGCGTACGCGATGAAGCGGGACGCGTCCTGTCCCCCGGGGTCATGCCGGGCGGAGAAGCGGAGGACGAGTGGTTGTTCTGGGTGGTCGGCACGCCCGGCGCCCCACCCGCCACCGAGCTGATGGGGACAGGGAACATCCGGAACCTGTACCACAGAAAACCGAGCTACCAGGTCGACCAGTTCGACCTGGTCCACGACCGCGAGGAGCTGGCGCGGGAAACGAGTTCCATCGATGTGCCGGAAGGCAACTTCGAGGGTTTTCGGAATCACGGCGGAAAGCTGATCATCTACCAGGGCTGGAACGACTTTCCGATCCGGCCCAAGTCGATGCTGGACTACATGGCGAGGGCAGAGGAGCTGGGTGGCAGGCCCTTGGATGACTTCGCGCGGGTGTACATGGTGCCCGGGATGCTCCACTGCGCGGGTGGACCGGGCGCGTGGGTCGCGGACTACGTCGGTCCGATGGTCGACTGGGTCGAGGAAGGCACGGCGCCGGAAGAGATCATCGGGGCCCACACGGGCGTTTCCCGATGGTTTGAGGCACTCGCCGTCATGGGAGCCAGCTGGACGATGGCGCTGCCGGAGGTAGGCAAGGAAGGGGACGGAGTCAGGAGATTCACTCGTCCGATTTGCCCTTATCCGAAGGCCGCGAAGTACAAGGGTTCGGGTGACGTCGATGAAGCGGGGAGTTTCATCTGTGCATAGGACTAACAAGCGCAGACCCCAACGCCGGCGACCGGCCCCCCTCCGCGACGAAGCCACAGTGTCTCGGAAAGAAAACGTCCGGCCGTAGCTCGCTCGTATCGATCAGCCCGATGTGCGCGTAGCGCTCGGAGAGCGCATTCGCGTCCGGAACGGCGAACCGGTCCGGATGGGCCAGGTAGACCTCACAGTGCCCGAGCAGCCACCGCTCGAGGTGCCTCGCGAACGTCCGCGAGTACGCGTTGGGGTTCAGCGCCTCGTCCCAGAAGTCGTTGACGTGGTCGGCCCAGGTGAAGTCGCCCACCCGCTCGGGCATGCCGTCCCGCCACGTCATCAGGGCGGGACGGTCGCCGACGACCCCGTCGTGGAACAGCCCGCGATAGAAACGGTACCCCTCGTAGTTGGCCACGAGGTCCGCGTTCGAGAAGATGCCGGTCATCAGCCGGCCGAACAGCAGGCGCTCCGTCAGGACGGCGCGGCGCCCGGCCTCGCGCTCGTCGCGGTAGCGCAGGTAGCGCCGATAGAACTTCCGGCCCTGCGAGAAGAAGTGGCCGATCTTGTCGGTGCCGATGAGCACGCCGTTGAGCCTGATCGTGCGCCCGAAGCCGAAGAACCGGGCCGTGCGCGTGGCCCGGATGGGCAGTTGCGCGTACATGGACTCGCGGCGCGTGGTCGGGAGGCGCTCCACCTCGTCCGAACGCATGGCCCACCGCTCCAGCCGGTCGACCGGCCATGGCCCGCCGAGCTTCCGATGGGTGAGGTTCACGAAGCGCCACTCGTTCTCGCCGCCCTCCCAGGCCGCGGCGACGGCGTCCAGCGCCGCGTTGACTTCGCGGTCGAGCACCGCCGTGCTGTCGGCGATGTCCAGGTGCCGGTTCGTGTAGGGATCGGTCTCGTAACCGAGCGCCGCCGTACCGAAGACGACGCCGGCGAAGAACAGGGCAACATGGGCGCCGCGCACGCCGGCGACGCCCGGTTTGCCGAACTCCCTACGAGAGCTCGACGCCCCGCATGCTGCCTTCGTCACGCCAGTCCCGCAGGATCTGGAAGAAGGCTTCCGGACCGCCGCCGTAAGCGCTGCCGATGAGTGAGCCTGCGCCGGGCTTGCCTTCGTTGTTGTAGTAACCGGGCGTGCACTCCTCGAGAAACTTCATGTTGAACATCGACATCCGCTTGATCGTGTCCACCCACTCGTCCTCGCCCTCGACCGAGGTCTCCAGGCAGTTGGCGTTGCTGTCCATCACCTGAGAAATCATGTAGGCGATGTGGAGACTCTGCTCGTTCAGCATGTGCGGGAAGTTCGCGGTGAAGCCGCCTTGCGTCACGCCCATGAAGAAACAGTTCGGGAAGCCGTTGGTCTGGAAGCCGTGCAGGGTGCGCAGGCCGTCCGCCCACTTGTCGGAGAGCGTCTGGCCGCCCTTGCCCGTGATGTCGTAGCCGGCGCGGCGCGTGTACTCCGTGCCCACCTCGAAGCCCGTGGCGAAGATGATGCAGTCGAGTTCGTACTCGACGCCGTTCGCCATGATGCCCTTCTCGGTGATCCGGTCGACACCCTGGCCCTTGGTGTCGACCAGCGTCACGTTCGGCCGGTTGAACGTCGCGAGGTAGTCGTCGTGGAAGCAGGGGCGCTTGCAGAACTGCCGGTACCAGGGCTTCAGCGCGTCCGCGGTCTCCGGGTCGGCGACCATGTCGTCGACGCGGGAGCGGATCTGCTCCATCTTCTTGAAGTCCGCGAGTTCGACGCGCTCGGCCATCGCGGCCGGGTCGTCCGTCTCGCCCTCCCTCCGCGTAGCGGCAATCACCGCGAGGTTCCGGATGATGTCGGTCCAGCCGTCGTTGACGAGGTCCTCGTCCTGCTCGCCGCCGCTCACGAGGACGTTGAAGTTCGTCATCCGGTGCTGCTGCCAGCCCGGCGTGAGGGACTTGGCCCATTCCGGATCGGTAGGCTTGTTGCCGCGCACGTCGATGGACGACGGCGTGCGCTGGAAGACGTATAGCTCCTTCGCCGTCTCACCGAGATGCGGCACGCACTGCACGGCGGTGGCGCCGGTCCCGATGATGCCGACGCGCTTGTCCGTCAGCTTGTCCAGGTTGCCGTTCGAGTCGCCGCCCGTGTAGTGGTAGTCCCAGCGGCTCGTGTGGAACGAATGGCCCCGGTATGACTCGATGCCCTCGATCCCGGGCAGCTTCGGCCGGTTGAGCGGCCCGTTCGACATGACCACGAAGCGCGCCGTCATGCGGTCGCCCCGGTTGGTGTGCAATACCCAGCGCAGCGCTTCCTCGTCCCACTCCATGTTGGTGACCTCGGTCTGGAAGCAGGCGTTGGAGTAGAGGTCGTACTTGCGGCCGATCGCCTCGGCGTGCTCGAGGATCTCCGGGGCGAAGCTGTACTTCTCCTTGGGGATGTAGCCGAGTTCCTCGACCAGCGGCAGGTAGATGTAGGACTCGATGTCGCACTGGGCGCCGGGATAGCGGTTCCAGTACCAGGTGCCGCCGAAGTCGCCGCCCTTCTCGATCACGCGAATGTCCTGCACGCCCGCCTCGCGGAGCCGCGCGCCGGCGAGCAGCCCGCCGAAACCGCCGCCGATCACGACCACGTCGGTGTCGTCCGTCAGGGGATCTCGCTCGAAGGACTCGACGTACGGGTCCTCCACGAAGTGCGCGAAGGTGTCCTTGACCTCGATGTACTGTTCGTTGCCGTCCTTCCGCA
>JAPPHP010000140.1 GCA_028821035.1 Gammaproteobacteria bacterium
CCTCTATGCCGGCAAGCTGGTGGCCGCCCTCGACCGCCAGCACCCGCGGGATCTCTACGACATGGGCGGGCTGCTGGCGAACGAGGGCATCGACCGGCGCTTGCGGACGGCGTTCGTCGTCTACCTGATCAGCCACGGGCGCCCGATTGCGGAATTGCTGGCGCCGGCGCGAAGGGAGCTCGCGGAGGAGTTCGCGCGTGGGCTCGCGGGAGTGGTGGATATGCCGGTGTCGGTCAGCGACCTCGAGCGGACGCGCGAGGAGATGATCGCCGAGGCCGTGGGCGGGATGCCGGAGGAACATCGGCGGTTCCTGGTCTCGTTCGAGACCGGGACGCCGGACTGGTCGCTGCTTGCGGTTGCGGGGGCGCGCCGGTTGCCGGCCGTGCGCTGGCGAATGATGAACGTGGCGCGCCTCGATGCCGCCTGCCGGGCGGCGCACGCGGCGCTTTGGAGCGGACGCTGGCGGCGACGCGACGACGATCTTGACCGAGGCAGGCAGGAGGTCGGCGCGGTGGGCGCTCGCCGCCTGTTGGGCGCGTTCAACACGTCGAAGCGCTGGCGGCGCGACGAAGGCGCGGGGACGCACGGGCGACGGAGTTCCAACGGCGGAACAAAGACCGATGGGCCAGGGAGCCTCAGGTCTCGCGATGCTCTGTACGGGCCGGTTCTTGTCGGGCCGGTCGATGCTCGGGTCGCTCTGGATACAGACGACAGAAGATGAGATGGTCGCAGACCGTCTTGGCCTCCTGCATCATCAGGACGTGGCCCGCGTGGAACAGGTCGAAGGTCCCGAACGTGATGCCTTATCTTCGGCGTTGCCATGGCGTGGTCGAGTCCGCGTCGCGACGACGCGGGGAACTCTAGTGGAAGGCCGTCCGGGGGCAACGCGGGGCGGATGGAGAGTTCCTTGCACCGGTGTGCCCGTCAGCGGCCGCTCATGGCCCGCCTGAGGGGGGCTTCACGGAGAACTCGATGGTCCACCCGGAACGGCGCCACATCAGCCACGTGAGGAACGGGTAGAACGCGATGGCCGACGCCACGTGCCACTCCGTCAGGTTCTCGATCCAGTCGTCGTCCTCGACGAAGTTCTGCAACGTGCCGAGCGTCAGCCCCTCGACCAGCACGGCGAGGCACAGGAACACCTTGATCCGGACGAGCCGCGTCTCGCCGAGCGCCGCCTGCGCGCGATACGCGAGGAACAGCTCGGCGAGGAAGGTGCAGCCGAAGAACACGATCGTGCCGTAGCGGCGCATGGCTCGGTACAGGTCGCCTTCCGAGCCCAGGAAGGTCGTGTAGAGGACGAAGAAGAGCGCGCCCACGACGCCTGTCGCGACGGTCGCCGTGCGCCAGTGGGTGGAAGTCTCGCCGCTGCTGCGGAGCCAGTGTCCGCAGAGGACCCAGTAGACGATCCAGAACGCGGCCGCCGGCAACATTGCGGCCTTGAAGATGAAGAAGCCGGCGCCGTGGCGGCCGGCGGCGCTCACGCTGGTGCAGCCCGTCAAGTGGGGGATGCACGTCGGAACGTGATCTCCCAGGGCGGACGCCACGTACGCCGCGGTCACGCCGAGCCAGCTCAGCGCCCAGACGACGATGGCAACGTGACGCAGGTCCACGGCGTGACGATACTCGCGTGCGTTTGGCAGGTACACCGAGCCCCGAACAACGGGCCGGACATTGGCGTTGAGGGAAACGGTCCCGGTAACCGATAATACGGCCGCGTGGGGCCGTAGCTCAGCCGGGAGAGCGCGACGTTCGCAATGTCGAGGTCGGGGGTTCGATCCCCCCCGGCTCCACCAACCCTCCGCCCCCTCCGGACTTTCTTCCTTGTCGTCGTCGCCCCGCCGCCGCTCGCGTGCCATGCGGTCACGCGTACGCCGGCTTCGGCGATGCCCAAGACTGGTTGTAAGTCAATTTTTCAATAAGACACTATAAAGTATTGTTTTTATTATAAATAACCTCTCCGTAAGAGCTGTCGTGCGCGCGCGACAGGGCCGTCAACTCACGGGCTTGCCGGACACGAGTCAATCAGACGTCGTCCCCCACCGCACGCACGACGGCCTTTTCCCAGCCCTCTCGTTGCGTACCGAGGATCTCCGCCACCGCGGCGCACCGCAGCCGGTCCCACTCGAGGCCACTCGCGCGCGCGGCCGACCAGATACACCCCTCCAGCCAGGCGCGGTCCGCCTCCCGTGCTTGCCTGGGCGAGAGGGACTCCACCAACCTGCGACCGAGCCGCACGCCGGACGCGGACCCCATCTCACTCGCGAGGATGGCCTCGATCTGCTCGGCCAGTTCGGCAAGCTCGGCTGGTGTCTGTTCGTGGGCGCGCACCCGGATCCAGAAGCTGCCGGCGCGGTCGCGTTCGATCTTCGCCGTCACGACGCCGCCGCCGGCCCGGCCCTTGCGGCGTACAAAGACGGTCTCGCGTGGGACGTCCTCGCGCGTTTCGCGGAACAGCAGGTCGTAAAGGCGATCGGCCCCTACGGATCCCGGCTCCAACTGCGCGGCGCGTCGACGAGCCATCTGTCCGCGCGTCCCTTCCGCGTACGCGTCCGCGAGGCGATCGGCCGCGCGGCCAGTGAACTCGTGCATCACGGGTTTGACCAATTGACCCAGCCACTCCTCCGCAAACAGGGACGCGGCCGTACGCACGGCGCGAGACACCGTGGCGCGGTGGCAGCCCAACTCTTTGGCCAGTGCGGTTTGGCTCTCGAAGACGCCGGCGTCCAGCATGGCCTTCCACTGCACGGCATTCTCGAGCGGCGACACGCCCTCCGACCAGGCGTTCTCCCCATGCATCGCCGCGGCGCACTCGGCGTCGGAGAACGAAGCTTCGCGGACTTCGGCCCGCCAGGGCACGCCCGCCCGACGACAGGCTTCCAGCCGGCGCACGCCGAAGATCACTTCGACGGCGTGCGTGTCATCCACCGGCAGGCGGCGCGCCAGGCCGAGCTGCTGCTGCCCGTCGCGCTTGATGGAGTTCGCCAGCGCGTCGAGCGAGACGTTGTCCATCCCCGACCGGGCCCGGTTATGGAACCGCCAGGGACGCACCATCGCCGGGTCGAATGCCTCAACCCGCACCATCTCGGCGCGGCTGCGCTCCTCTGCGCGACTGTCGTCCGTCATCGGTTCCCTCCCAACCTTCACTTTTTCTGGACATGCGCCACCGGCGCTCTGCCGCGGACACAACGCCGAACGGACCCACGAACACGCCCTTCGCCGGGGCGAATCCGTAGACCAAACAGAGCATGGCCGCGAGGCCCAAGTAGTGCGCGCACTACAATAGCAGACCTCTCCTCGGGAACAACAGAAAGCGCGGGTGCCCGCAGGTCGACTGATGGCGCGCGCACCCGGTGCCGCGCAACGCGGAACCATCGCTGGCAGTCGCGACGTTTGCCGGCTCACCGGTTCTTGATGGGTGAATGCAGTTGCAACGATGGGCGTCGCGGCATTGCCGCCGACCCGCGCGACATCGAGAGATGCTATCTGCCTTCCGGGCTTCCTCGGAAATCCTGGTAGAGGCGATGCGCGCAGATCCTTCGTGTGCGTAAACGCCAGTCCGCGGCGGTAGTCGCGTTCTGCCTGGAACGGGCGGCGCCGTGCGTAGGACGCCTAGTGCGGTGACTTATCGCAAGTCTGGCATGCCGGGTGACAGGACTCCGGGAAGCCGAGGACGCGCCACAAGCACGTGTTTTAACATGTTGATTGATATTATATTTTCTTTACAGAAAACAGCGCGTCGCTTCAGCCTCCCACCCGCACCGCCAGGATGTCCGACTTCGCCCCGTGCAACACCGCGTTCGCGGTAGAACCGAGCAGCAGCGCGAAGCCGTGGCGGCCGTGGGTGCCCACCACGACGAGGTCCGCCGACAGTTCGTCCGCCGCCGCGTGAATCTCCTCCGCCGGGTGGCCGCGGCGCACGAGCCGTTCACCCCTTACGTCGAAGCTGTCGGCGAGCCGGTTCACCTGCTGCTCGACCTCCTGCTCGGCCTCGTGGGCGAAACGCACGGCGGAGTCGCCGTAGGCAGCGATGTCCACGCCGGCATAGGCGTGTTCGAGCGGCCGGATCACCGAGATGAGCGACACCCGCGCGTTCGTGAGCGCGGCCACGCGCACGGCGCGCTCGACCACCGCAGTGGCCTCCACGGTCGAGTCGACGGCGACGAGTACCTCGCGGAAGGGCTCCGCCTCCTCCGGAATGTGGACGCAGAGCACGTCGCAGACGGTGCCGTGCAGGACGGCGTTGGCGGTGGAGCCGAGCAGCAGGCGCCAGCCGTGGCGGCCGTGCGCGCCCATCACGACCAGGTCGGCGCCCTGCTCTTCCGCATAGCGATGGATCTCGTTGGCGGCGTGGCCCTCGAGCAGCGTCCGGTGCTCGATGCCCGCCGGCGCGCAGACGGCCTCAAGCCGCTGAGCCGACTCCTGCATCACCTTGTCGTGCAGGTCCGCAATCCCGGGAATGGCCACTTCGTCGCTGAAGTAGAGGTAGCCCTCGTCGACGACGTGTACCGCGGTGACCTCGGCATCACCGCAGACCTGCGTCGCCCGCGCGATGACGGTCTCGGCCGCATCGGAGACCACGTCCACAGCCACGATTGCCCGCCTGTACGTCATCGCAAGACCTCTGCTCGCCGACCCGGCGGCCACGATGATAGCGCCGTTTGGACGGCGCCGGAGGGAAACGTGCTAGCGGGTTCAGTCCCGGGACGCAGCGCGGCGACGCAACAGTGCGTGCACCAGGTCGATGGTCGGCGTCGGAGTGTTGGTGAGCCTGCCGAGCTCTTGCACGGCGCCGACCAGGGCGTCGTTCTCGAGCGGGCGGCCCCGTTCGAGGTCCTGCAGCATCGAGGTCCGATGCGCGCCGACGCGCGCTGCCCCGTCGATGCGGCGGTCCACATCGACGGCGAAACGTACGCCGAGCGCCTCCGCGACGTGCTGCGCCTCGACCATCATGTCGCGCGCGATGGCTCGCGTGTCAGGCGCCGTCGCCAGGACGTCGAGGGTCGCGCCCGTGAGCGCGCTCAGCGGATTGAAGGCGATGTTGCCCCACAGCTTCACCCAGATCTCGTCGCGGAGCCGCGGGCGGACCGGGGTCTTGATCCCCGCGTCCACGCATAGCGCGGCAAACGCGCGGACCCGCTCGCTACGCGCCCCGGACGGCTCGCCGAGGCTGAACTTGTCGTCCGCCAGGTGCCGCACGACGCCGGGTGCGACGACCTCGCAGGACGGATAGACGACGCAGCCCAGCGCGCGCTCGGGGCCGATCCCGCGCCAGATGACCCCGCCCGGGTCGACGCTCTCGACATGGCGGCCCGCGAACGGCGAGTCGAGACCATGGAAGTACCACCAGGGGATGCCGTTGACGGCGCTGACGACGACGGTCTCCGGACCGAGCAGCGGCTGGACCGCATCGACCACGCCCGGGATCGAGTGCGCCTTGAGGGTGAGGACGACGTAGTCCTGGGGACCAAGGGCGGCCGGGTCCGAGGTCGCCTGCGGCCGGGCGGTCAGGCGCTGGCCCCCCATTTCCAGGACGAGCCCCCGTTCCCGCATCGCCGCGAGGTGCGGGCCACGCGCCACGGCCGACACGTCGGCGCCCGCGCGCGACAACCGGACGGCGAGCAACCCGCCGATCGCCCCCGCCCCGAACACGCAGACCTTCATGAGGCGAGACCGAGCGCCCGCGCGAGGCCGATCCGCTGGATCTTGCCGGTCGCACCCTTCGGGATCTCGTCCACGAACACGATCGTGCGCGGCACCTTGAAGTCCGCGAGACGTTCGGCCACGAATGCACGGAGCGCCGCTTCGTCCACGCCGCCTTCCGGGCCGCGCACCACCGCCGCGGCGACCTCCTCCCCGAGCCGCGCGTGCGGCATGGCGAACGTGCAGACCTGGGCCACGTCCGGGTGGTCGAGCAGGACCTCGTCCACTTCGAGCGGCGCGACCTTCTCTCCGCCCCGGTTGATGATCTCCTTCAGGCGGCCGGTCACCTTGACGTAGCCGTCCGCGTCCAGGTAGCCGAGGTCCCCGGTCCGGAACCACGACCCGTGAAACGCCGTGGCGTCGGCCGCCGGGTTGGCGAGGTAGCCGCGCATCACGTTGTCGCCGCGGATGACGATCTCCCCCTCCGTCCCGATCGGCACGACGCTCCCCGTCTCGTTCATGACGGACACTTCCGGCCCGGCCGCCGGTCCGACCATGCCCGGCTTGCGCGGCGCCGGCGGCAGCGGGTTGGAACACATCTGGTGGGCGGCCTCCGTCATCGCGTACGCCTCGATGACGGGGGCGTCGAAC
>JAPPHP010000088.1 GCA_028821035.1 Gammaproteobacteria bacterium
TGGAACCGCTCGAGCGGGGCTTCGGCCATACCCTCGGGAACACCCTGCGGCGGATACTCCTGTCGTCCATGCGCGGGGCCGCCATCACCGAGGTGCAGATAGACGGCGTGCTGCACGAGTACAGCACCATGGAGGGCGTCCAGGAGGACGTCATCGACATCCTGCTCAACCTCAAGGGGATCGCCGTGCGCCTGCATCACGCGGAGTCGGCGACCATCACCCTCTCCCGGGAGGGCGCCGGCGAGGTGACGGCCGGGGACTTCCAGCTCTCGCAGGACATCGAGGTCGTCAACCCGGACCACCTGGTGTGCACCCTGAACGAGAACGGCGCCATCCGGATGGAGGCGACGGTGACCCGGGGCCGCGGTTATGTGCCCGTCGAGTACACCGGCGACGAGGAGGAAGAGACGCGGACCATCGGCGTGCTGCGGCTGGATGCCAGCTACAGCCCCATGCGCCGCGTGGCGTACGAGGTCGAGAACGCACGGGTGGAGCAGCGCACCGACCTCGATCGCCTGATCCTCGACATCGAGTCGAACGGCACGATCGATCCCGAGGAGGCGGTGCGCCACGCCGCGACCATCCTGCAGCGTCAACTCGACCCGTTCGTGAACCTCGAGGGCGAGGGCGAGCCGGTGGTCGAGGAACGGCACGAGGAAGTAGCGCCCATCCTGCTGCGCCCCGTGGACGACCTCGAACTCACGGTACGCTCCGCCAACTGCCTGAAGGCCGAGAACATCTACTACATCGGCGACCTCATCCAGCGCAGCGAGGTCGAGTTGCTGAAGACCCCGAACCTCGGCAAGAAGTCGCTCACCGAGATCAAGGAAGTGCTGGGGTCGCGCGGGCTCGCCCTCGGCATGCGGCTGGAGAACTGGCCTCCGCCGAGCCTGCGGGGAGACGACCGGGTCGCCTGACCGCCGGGCGACGCTGGAGGCAGAGCATGAGACACAGGAAGAGTGGCCGGCATCTCAACCGGACCAGTTCGCACCGCAAGGCGATGTTCCGCAACATGGCGGTGTCGCTGATCGAACACGAGATCATCAAGACGACGGTGGCGAAGGCGAAGGAACTGCGCCGGGTCGCGGAACCGCTCATCACGCTGGCCAAGGAGGACAGCGTCGCCCATCGCCGGCTCGCGTTCGACCGCACGCGCAGCAAGGCGGCGGTGGCGAAACTCTTTACCGAACTCGGTCCGCGCTACCAGGACCGACCGGGCGGCTACACCCGCATCCTGAAGGCCGGCTACCGGGCCGGAGACTCCGCCCCGGTCGCCTGGATCGAACTCGTCGACCGGCCCGGCGCCGAGGAAGACGACCTGTTCGACGACGAAGTGGCCGAGGAGGAAGCGGCAGAAGAAGAGGAGACCGCCTGACGGCGGTCGCTGCCCGCGTTCGGCGCGCCCCCGT
Organism: Gammaproteobacteria bacterium; assembly: GCA_028821035.1. GTDB lineage: Bacteria > Pseudomonadota > Gammaproteobacteria > Pseudomonadales > Azotimanducaceae > VXNE01. The sequence goes on from JAPPHP010000088.1 coordinate 1,410, forward strand.
CAATACCCCGGGGGCGGCGTGAACGCGAAGCCCTCCGCTTCCAGCAGCCTGGCCAGCCCGATGGTCTTCAGGTCCCCGTACTCCGGGCCGATGATCTGCACGCCGATCGGCAGCCCGTCGCCGTCCGGACCCGTCGGGATCACCGTCGAGGGCAGGTAGCTGCAGATCGCGATGCCGGCCCAGAACACCTGGTCGAAGTAAGGCTGCTCCGAGTTGTCCACCGTCAGCGTGCGTTCGCCGAACGGACGATGGTCGTGGGGGAAGGCCGGGGTGGACATGATCGGGGCGACCACGGCGTCGTAACGCTCGAAGAACGCGTGCCAGGCCCAGCGTAGCTGGGTGCGCGCCTCGTTGGCGGCGACGTAGTCCCGGTAACTCGCGACCTGGCGGCGCAGGGTCCGCGCGCCGTCGCTTTCATCGTCCGGGTCCAGTTCGCGCACCTCGCGCTGCAGACGGTCATACACCTCCTGCGGCTGCCGGGACATCATCACCGCCTGCAGGAGCGTCTGGTAGGTCTCGAAGCCGGCCGTGAGGTCGCAGTCCGGGGCGGCATCGAAGTCGGCCTGGCCGCCGGCGGCGGTCACCGCCTCGCCGACGGCGGTGACGCGCTTGCGGGTCTCCGCGCTCACCGGGGCCAGCTCGTGGTCGGTCCAGCACGCGATGCGATACCCGGAGAGGTCGCGATGTTCCGGGCCGCGCAGCCGCAGTTCGTACCCCGCGCCCTGTATCTCGTCCGGCCCCGCCATGGCGGTGACACCGAGTTCCAGGTCGTCGGCGCCGCGCCCGAGGGGACCGATCACGGAGAGGTCGGGCTGGGCGAGCACGCCCGGCATCGCGTGGCCGCGCGGCGGCAGGAGTCCCCAGGTGGGCTTGTGTCCGAACACGCCGCAGTAGTGCGCCGGGTTGCGGATGGAGCCGCCGATGTCCGACCCGCTCTCGAAGCCGGTGATGCCCGCGGCCAGCGCCGCGGCCGACCCGCCGGAAGACCCGCCCGGAATGCGGTCCGTGTTCCAGGGATTGCTGGTCGTGCCGTAGACGTCGTTGTAGCTCTGGAAGTCGGCCAGGCCCAGGGGCACGTTGGTCTTGCCGAACAGCACGACTCCGGCCGCCTTGAGCCGCCGCACGGACAGGGCGTCCTCGGTGGCGATGTTGTTCTCGAGCGCCGGGTAGCCCCAGGTCGTGGGCGTGCCGGCCACGTTGTAGGACTCCTTGATCGTCATCGGGACGCCGTGCAACGGCCCCCAGACCTCCCCGCGCGCCAGGGCGGCGTCGGCTTCCCGGGCCCGTTCGCGGGCCCCGTCGGCGTCCAGCACGATGATGGCGTTCAGCGTCGGGTTGAACCGGTCAACGCGATCGAGGTAGAGATTCAGCAGTTCCTCGCAGCCGATCTCGCGGCGCTGGATCATCCCGGCCAGTTCGGCCGCGGTGCGGAAGGCGATTTCGCTCACGGTGGGGTCTCCAGGGTTGCGGGCGACAGGAGGTCCGCGCAGGGACGCCGCCCGGCCGTCCCCTACAGCTGGCCGCGCGTATCAGGAGCCGCTGTTCTTCGGCATCGGCATCGGGAACGGCGTGATGTTCTGCCCGCTCGAGTCGGTGACCTTGGCGGTCCCCTCCTTCTCGACCTCGTCGATGCGGATGATGGCGTGCATCGGCACGAAGCTGCGCTGCACTCCGGAGAACTCCGTGCGCAATTTGTCCTCGGCCGGATCGATCACCACCTGGGCCTTCTCGCCGAAGATGTAGTCCTCGATCTCGACGAACCCGTACAGGTCGCTCTGGTAGATCGCGTGGGCGTACACCTCGTAGATCTGCCCCTGGCTGTGGAAGTAGATCCGGTAGATGTGCTGCTGGTCGGCCATAGCGGCCTTATAACTGCCCCGGTCGTGTCTTTTCAAGCGCCGGTCCGGGAAAGCGGGCGGACATGCGGGGTCGCGGTGTATGTGTTCCAATTGGCGCCCCACGGGATCGGGACGCCCCTTGTGACCAGCCCAAGGCTCTACGTCCAGACGCAGGGCTGCCAGATGAACGAGTACGACTCGTCGCGCATGGCGGACCTGCTGCGCGAGCGCGACGGTGCGGTCCTGGTGGATGCGCCGGAAGACGCGGACGTCCTGCTGCTGAACACCTGCTCGATCCGCGAGAAGGCCCAGGAGAAGGTCTTTCATCAACTGGGGCGGTGGAAGCGGATCAAGGCCGCCCGCCCGGACGTGCTGATCGGCGTCGGCGGCTGCGTGGCGAGCCAGGAAGGGGACGCCATCCATGCGCGGGCGCCCTACGTCGACGTGGTCTTCGGCCCGCAGACCCTGCACCGGTTGCCGGACCTGCTGGCACGGGCGCGGCGGGAAGACGGCCCCGTGGTCGACGTGAGCTTTCCCGAGATCGAGAAGTTCGACGCACTGCCCGAACCCCGCGCCGAGGGGCCGACGGCGTACGTGTCCGTCATGGAAGGCTGCAGCCGCTACTGCACCTTCTGCGTCGTTCCCTACACCCGCGGCGAGGAAGTGAGCCGGCCGCTCGCCGACGTGCTGCGCGAAGTATCCGCGCTGGCGGACCAGGGCGTGCGCGAGGTGACCTTCCTCGGCCAAAACGTCAACGCCTACCGGGGGGAGACCGGGGGGCGCAAGGCCGATCTCGCGAGACTCGTCCGCGAGGCGGCGGAGATCGACGGCATCGACCGAATCCGCTTCACGACGTCGCACCCCCTGGCGTTCGGCAACGCGCTGATCGAGGCGTTCCGGGACGTGCCGGAACTCGCGAGCCACCTGCACCTGCCCGTGCAGTCCGGCTCGGACCGCGTGCTCGCGGCGATGCAGCGCCGCTACACGGTGATGCAGTACCGGGAGAAGATCCGGCGGCTCCGCGAAGCGCGTCCCGACGTGGCGCTGTCCTCGGACTTCATCGTGGGCTTCCCCGGCGAGACGGACCGGGACTTCGAGGACACGCTCGCCCTCGCGCGCGAGCTCGACTACGACGTGTCCTTCAGCTTCATCTACAGTCCCCGCCCCGGCACGCCGGCGGCAAGCCTGCCGGACCACACGCGCCCGGAGGTGAAGCGCCACCGGCTGGCGATCCTGCAGGACCAGTTGCGCGCCCAGGCGGCGGCGCATGCCGCGGCCATGGTCGGAGGCGTGGAACGCGTGCTGGTGACGGGCCGGTCCCCCCGGGACCCCGGGCAACTCCAGGGGCGGACCGAAAACAACCGGGTCGTGAACTTCCTGAGCGCGGACGACGGGCTCGTCGGCGCGTTCGTGGATGTCCGGATCACGGAGGCGCTGCCGAATTCGTTGCGGGGCAGGCCCCTGTCCGCGGAACCCGTTGACACCCCGGGGATGCCCGATATGCTACGGGTCCCGGCAACCACGTGAACCAGACTTGAGCGACGACTCATCGCGGGTGGTGGCACTCACCGCCAGCGTCCACCTGGAACCCAACGACTCCCGCCGCCTGGCCGCCCTGTGCGGTCCGTTCGACCAGAACCTGAAGCAGTTGGAACGCCGGCTGGGTATCCGCATCACCAACCGGGGCAACCTCTTCCACGTCAGCGGACCGGAGACGCGCGTGCAGGCCGCGGGGGCGCTCCTCGCGAAGCTGTACCTCGAGACGGAGAACGCCGAGGTCGTGGCGCCGGAGACCGTACATCTCTATCTGCAGGAGGCGGGGATGGAGGACCTGCTCTCGGGCGCCGACGAGCCGGACCACGTGATCCGCACGCGCCGCAAGACGATCAAGCTGCGCGGCCGCAACCAGGTGGGCTACGTGGACGCCATGCGGGCGACCGACATCTGTTTCGGCGTCGGACCCGCCGGTACCGGCAAGACCTACCTCGCGGTCGCGTGCGCGGTGGAGGCGCTCGAGACCCAGGCCGTGTCGCGCATCCTGCTGGTGCGCCCCGCGGTGGAGGCCGGCGAGAAGCTCGGCTTCCTTCCGGGCGACCTGGCGCAGAAGATCGACCCTTACCTGCGGCCGCTCTACGACGCGCTGTACGAGATGCTGGGCGTGGAGCGGGTCAACAAGTACATCGAGCGCAACGTCATCGAAGTGGCGCCCCTCGCGTTCATGCGGGGCCGCACGCTGAACGGATCGTTCATCATTCTCGACGAGGGCCAGAACACCACCGTCGAGCAGATGAAGATGTTCCTGACCCGGATCGGCTTCGGGTCGACCGCGGTGATCACCGGCGACATCACGCAGATCGACCTGCCGGGCGGCCAGCGCTCGGGACTCATACACGTCCTCAACGTGCTGAAAGACGTGGAGGGCCTCAGCTTCACCCGCTTCGGCGCGCGGGACGTCGTGCGCCATCCGCTGGTGCAGCGCATCGTGGAGGCCTACGCGCAGGAGGACTCGGGGCGCGCCGGGGAAGGCGATCGGGCGCGCGGCGACGGGGGCTCGGGATGACGCAGGGCACCGGCAGCGCAGACGGCGAACCTCCGGACGGAGGCGGCGACGGTCCAAGGCTCGAGGCGCCCGCGTCCGGGGCGCCCGATCCCCGCATCGCCGTAGAGATTGCCGCCACGCCCGCACCGGATGCCGGTGCGCTCTCCCGGTGGGCGGCGGCGGCGCTCGAGAAGGACGACCGCGCGGTGTGCATGCGCGTGGTGGACGAAGCCGAGGGGGCCGCGCTCAACGCGCGTTTCCGCGGCGGTGCCGGTCCGACCAACGTGCTCTCGTTCCCCGCGGGCGAGACCGGGCTGCTCGGCGACATCGCGATCTGCGCCCCGGTCGTCGCGGCGGAGGCGCGCGCGCAGCGCAAGACCGTGGAAGCGCACTTCGCGCACATGGTCGTGCACGGCGTGTTCCACCTGCGGGGCATGGATCACGGCGACGACGTTCGGGCCGCGCGCATGGAAGCCCGGGAGTCGGCCGTCCTGCACACCCTCGGCT
>JAPPHP010000412.1 GCA_028821035.1 Gammaproteobacteria bacterium
ACGTGGCGGAGGTCCTCCTCGTAGAACTCGGCCTGGGCCCAGAGCGTCGAGTGGTCGGCGATCTTGAGCACGGTCACGCCGGGCGCCAGCGCCAGGCCTTCCAGGGAGTCGCCCATCTTCTCCACGATGAAGCCGGAGGCGGGGGCGAAGAACCGCACCGTGCGGGGCGCGGCGCCCGACTCCGCGAGCTGCGATATCTGCGCTTCCGTCATGTCCCAGTAGCGCAGGCGTTCGCGGGCCGCTTCCCGCAGCGACCGCGCGCGCTCCACGGTCTCGGGATAGGCGCCGGCGTCGCGCAGGCGTTCGACGTACTCCAGCGCCGCGAGATACTCGCGCTGCGTCGTCACCAGGTCGGGGCTGTAGATGTCGAACAGGACGTCGCCGCGCTCGACGTGCTCGCCGACGTTGTGGACGCGGGCGTGTTCGATCCAGCCACGGAACTTCGTGTTGACGGAGACAAGCTTCTCCTCGTTGTGCGCGAGCACCCCCACGGTGCGGATCGAGACCGGGATCGCTCCGCGCCGCGCCTCGGCGGTGCGTACCGCGAAGTTCTGCAGGAAGCCCGAGCTGACGCGGACGGTGCCGTCCGGGGCGTCGGCGTCCGCCTCCGCTCCCGAGTAGACGGGCACGAGGTCCATGCCCATCGGCGACTTGCCCGGCTTGTCCGAACGGAAGGAGGGGTCCATGGGTGCGCGCCAGTAAAGGATGCGGCGTTCCTCGGCGGGGGCGCTCCCGGTCTCGGCCGCGTTGGGCGGACGGCTGTCGACCAGTCCCCAGCCGAACGGGTTCCAGGCCAGCACAGCCGCGGTGGCGCCGGTGCCCAGCAGCAATCCGGTCAGCAGCGACGCGAGCGGTCGGGGCGCCCTCATGACGCCACCTCGGGAAACGCCGTGCCGATCGCCCGTTCCATGTCCGCCAGCGCCTGCATGTAGTCGGACTCGAGACGGGCCAGTGCGAGCCGCGCGTCGAGCAGCATCTCCTCGCTGTCGAGCAGGTCCAGGACGTCCACCGTGCCCGCGGAATACGCCGCCTCCGCGGAGCGCAGCGCCTGCTCCGCCTGCGGCACGAGCGCGCGCTCGTGGAGCCGGATGCGGGCCGCGATCCTGGTCAGGCGGGCCCCGGCGTCGCGAACGGCGACGTCGACGCCGTTCACCGTACGACGGAATGCGGCGCGGGCGGCGTCGAGGCGGGCCGCGGCCTCCCGGACCCCCGCCGCGTACCTGCCGCGCTGCAACGGGATGCTGACACCGATGCTGAGACTGAACTGGTCCTCGCCGTTGTCGCCCGGCGGGGCGAGTCGGCCGGCGCGGTCCCGGCGGTCCCCCACCGGGTTCCAGGCGGCGCCGACGACGATGTCGGGCCAGGGTTCCCGGCGGGCCAGCCGGACGTTGCCGCGCTCGGTCTCCATGCGCAGTCGCGCCGCCCGTACCTCGGGGTGGTGCGTCCTGCCCAGTTCGCGCAGGCGCTCTTCGTCGATGCCGGTCTCGGGGCGGGTCCGGAACCGGACGGCAGGCAGCGGGACGTGAGCCGGCCGGTCGCGCAGCGCGTTCAAGGCCGCCTCGGCCGCGACCCGCTCCTGCAGCAGTGCGTCGCGCCGGGAGAGGATCCGGGTGCCCTCCGCCTGCAGCTTCACGACCGACTGCTGCAGGCCCGTTCCCTGGGCGTAACGCGCCTCGGCAAGGGTCTCGTACAGGCGCAGGAGGTCCGCTTCCTGTTCCGCGACGGCGACGGCCCGGTCCAGGTACGCCATTTCGTAGTAGGCGGCCTTGACCTCCCGTACGACCGCGGCGCGCCGCGCCGCGACGAGCGCATCGCGGACGTCGGCCTGCGCGCGCGCCACGGCGCCGCGGTCGGCCCGCTTGCCGAACCAGGGCAGCGCCTGTTGCACGGCGATGCCGCCGCGCTGCGGTCCTACGCGGGTCTCTGGAGGCTGCCCGTGCACCGTCAGTGACACGGTCGGGTCCGGCAACGCGGTGGCCTGCGGGATGCGGTGCCACGCGGCCGCGCTCGAGAGCTCCGCCTCGCGGATGGCCGGGTTGCGTTCCAGCGCCTCCTCGATCAGGACGGCAAGGACGGAGTCCGCGTTGTCGGCGTAGGCCGGGCCGGCGGGGAGCGTGCCCGGCATACCGCCGAGGGGTTCCGCGTGGACCGGGCCGTACGCCCACAGCAGCGCCGCCGACAGGCTGGCCACCGCGGCGGCTGGAGTGATGTGCATGACCTTCCTCCGAAGTCGTGAAGCGTCCCCGCGGAACGGCCGGCGTCGTAGCCGGCGCGCCCGCGGCGCGAAGCACTCGTCGCGGCGATCGCGACGTTCGGAGTGGCTAGTTCAGCAGCAGGTCGAAGCGGCGCACCGGCGTATCGGCGGCGCGCCACGGTGCCGGTACGGGAGGAGAGTGACTGCGGGGACCGAGCGGTGTGAACGCCGGCAGCGCAAGCAAGGCGGGAACCCCGGCGCCGTCGTCCGGGGACGCGGGCGACGGGTCGAGCGGCGTGGGCGCGCGCTCGGGGACAAGCCCCTGCGCAACGCAGTCCCCGTCGCAGTCGATGCGCTCGCAGTCAGCGTACGCGGGCTCGCCGTCGCCGTGGTGCATGGCGTGCACGGACGCCGGCTCGGCGGCGAGCGACGCCGTGCCGCATGCGCACGCGACTCCGCCCCAGGTGACGGCGGCCACCAGCAGCGAAGTCGACATCCACGGCCTTGCGCTCATGCCGCCCTCCATACGCCGCGCCGGGCCGGCCGTCAAGTCCGCGCGGCTGCCCGCCCGTCGCCGCACCGAAGTTCCGGATCGGCTATGGGGCGCGGTATGAGAATCATTTTTATTTATTTTTCAATAGGTTGCGTTTGACGTCGAGGGTTCGAAGGTCCATACTCGCCGCCACTTGTCCCGGAGGATGAAGGCGAATGAAGCCGCAGGATCCACAGATCATCGAACACCTGAACCGCGCGCTCAAGAACGAGCTGACGGCGATCAACCAGTACTTCCTCCACGCGAAGATGCTCACGGACTGGGGCATGGGGGAGCTCGGCGAGCACGAGCGCAAGGAGTCCTTCGACGAGATGCGCCACGCCGACAAGCTCATCGAGCGCATCCTGTTTCTCGACGGCCTGCCGAACCTGCAGGAGCTGGGGAAGCTCCTGATCGGCGAGGACGTCAAGGAGATCCTCGAATGCGACCTGGCGCTCGAGACGGCCGCCATGCCCGTGCTGCGGGACGCGGTCGCGTACTCGGAATCGGTGGCCGACTACGTCAGCCGCGAGATCTTCGAGGACATCCTCGAGTCCGAGGAGGAGCACGTGGACTGGCTGGAGACGCAGCTCGGACTCATCGGGAAGACCGGCATCCAGAACTACATCCAGTCGGCGATGTCGTAGAGTTACCTCTACCGCCGTACGGCCGGCGTCTCGATGCGCAACCCCCGGCCGCGGTGGCGCAGGAAGTACTCGAGGTTAACGTACTCCGGGCTGCCGGGCGGAAAGGGTTCGCTCCGCACCGCCTCGTTGCACCAGCGGAACATCCGGTGGGTCGAGGCCAGCGTGCCCCAGAGGAGCCGGTAAGTCGGAAAGCCGTTGACCTGCCCCTGGCTGATCCGTTCGCCGCGTAGCCGCATGCCGGCCAGGGCGTCGTGGCAGTGTGCGCAGGACAGGTCGAGTTGCCCGCGGCGCTGCCGGAAGAACGCCTCCCCGGCCTGGCGGAAGGGCTCGGCGCGCGGGTCCAGCGCGGGCTCTGTCGGCGTCCCCCGTTCGCGGTTGAGCAAAAACGCGGTCAGCGCGAGCAGCGGCTCTTCCTCGTAGCCCCAGGTCGGCGCGTCGTCCAGCGCGCGGCAGCGATTGATGCGTCCGGACAGGTCGATCAGGGCGGCGCTCGTCTCGTCGTAGCGCGGGAAGCTGGAGGCGACGACCTCGGACGGGGCATGACAGCGGGCGCAGCCGGCCTGCGACCAGAGCGCGGCGCCGCGGTCCACCCAGAGGTAGCCGGGATTCTCGAACGGATCGTCCTGCAGCGCCCGGGTCTCCGGGTTCAGGAACTCGCTCCCGGAGAGGGGCGCGGCGATGAGCAGCACCAGCAGAACAGTCACGTGACCTCGATCGTGCGTTCGACGGTGGTCTCCTCGCCGCGGTCGGTGCGCCAGTGGAACGTGACGGGTCCGGACACCGTCGCCCGGAGGTGGAACTCGAGGAACGGGTTCGCCGCGACGGCCGGCCGGAAGGCGGCTCGGAAGACCTCGCGCCCCGCGTAGGTGCAGGTGAAGTCCGTGATGATGTGCCGGGGAATGACGGCGCCGCGGACATCCCGCCCGTAGCCCGTCTCCATCGGGTGCGCTACCAGCGTCTTGACGGTGACCACCTCGCCGGCCCGGGCGGTCCGCGGCAGGTTGACGCGCGCCCTCATGGGTAGATCTCGTCGACGCATGCGCCGAGGGTGACGACGATGTCCGCGAAGCCGGTCGCCTGCCGGCCGTCGCTGAACTCGGCGACCGCCGTCACGCGCTGGGTGCGGGCGAGGCGGATGTTGGTGCGGACGGCGGCGACGCCGGAGTCCGGCGTGAAGAAGTAGGTTGCGGCGATGGGTTCCGGGTTGCCGGGCACGCGTATCTCGATGCGGCGGACATGGTCCTCCGCGGTCATGGGCGCGTCCACCGAGACGCGTATCGGCACGGAGTTTCCCGTCTCGGCGATCGGCGGGAGTTCGACGGACACGGGGGAGGGGAACTCGGCGCGCGCTCGCAGCGCGGCGGGGGCGGCCACCAGCGTCGTGAGCAGCGATCGGCGGCTAGCCACTGCCATCGAGCCCCATGAGGTAGGCCGTCGCATCGTCGATGTCCGTCCGCTCCAGGATGCTGCGGCCACGAAAGCCCTCGGCAACGCGGTGGAACCCCGTGGTACGACCGTAGGCGGGCATGACGCTGTTGGGAATGTCTGCCCTGGGATCGGCGATCCGGCGGCGGATCGTCCTGGGGTCGAGGCGTGCCCCGACATCGGTGAGGGAGGGGCCGACGTTGCCGTGGCTGGACGCATCGAGTCCGGGTAACTCGTGACAGATCGCACAGTCGCCCCGCTGCCGGTCGAACACGACCTCCCGTCCGCGGTCCGGGTCGCCGACGCCGAACGTGTCGCGGGTGATGGCGTGGTACCAGTCACCGGCGTGACGCGCTTCCCGTTCTCGGACCGCCGGGTTCGCTCCAAGCGGGCTCTGACCCGCCGCCCGCGCCCGGATCGCGCCCTCCGCCACGTCATAGACCCCGGAGATCGAGAAGCCGTAGTCGGACGCGGCCAGGCTGTAGCAGGTGTTCATCATGAACGGGGCGGGCGGGGGCCGGTCCCGGAGCAGGGCGACCACGGCCGCGGCGCACGCCTTCGCCTGGTTGTTCGCGGCGAACGCGGACTTGGGCATCGGCGTCGCCTCGATGGCGTCGCCGGCGATGTGCACGCCGGCGGCGACGTTGGACTCGAAGGTGGTCGGGTCCACGCTGCACCAGCCGCGCCCCTCGTCCAAATCGCGCACGATGGGCGCCGCGCGCTGGGGCGGCACGAGGTTGCCGACATCGACGGCGTGCTCGTCGAAGTCGGTCACGAAGACCCCGTCCCGCACGGCGACGATCGTCCCGCTCTCCCTGCGCGGCAGCCACTCGATCATCCCCGGATACCGGGAGCGCCATGCTTCCTCGAAGAGCGGCTGCTTGGTGAAGGCGTCCTTGGCGTCGAGGATCAGGATCTTCGCGCGCGGGTTGTGTTCGCGGAAGTATTCGGCCACCAGCGAGGCGCGCTCGTACGGGCCCGGCGGACACCGGTACGGGTTGTCGGGCACGGCGATCGCGAAGACCCCGCCGGGGCGCATGCCTGTGATCGCGTTGCGCAGCGCCACCGCCTGCGCGTCTCCCCGCCATGCGTGCAGGAAGCCGCCCGGGGCGCCGTCGATGGCGTCGTAGACGAGTTCGATCCCCGGTGCGAGCACGACGCGGTCGTAGGGCACGGGGCCTTCCCCCGTGATCACCCGCTTGCGCCCGGGGTCCACCGCCAGTGCCCGTGCCGCCACGTGTTCGTTGGCGACGTGGTCGAGCGGGAAGGTGATGGCCTCCGGCGGGAGCTGTCCGGCGACGACGCGGTTGCTCATGGGGCACGTCGCGTGGTGCGCCGCCGGGTCGATCAGGGTGACGTGGATATCCGGATCGTATGCGTTGAGATATCGCGCACAGGTGGCGCCGCCGAAGCCGCCGCCGACCACGGCCACGCGGGGTCGGGCAGCCC
>JAPPHP010000192.1 GCA_028821035.1 Gammaproteobacteria bacterium
ATACAGTTCGAGGTCCCGGATCACCGCCCGGCGCAGGTCCTCGTCCTCGATCGGGAAGCACGTCTCCACCCGGTCGAAGAAGTTGCGCTGCATCCAGTCCGCGCTCGAGAGGTACACGCGGGGGGCGGCGCCGCCCTTGGACGCGTCCTCGGAGGCGTTCTCGAAATAGAACACGCGCGTGTGCTCCAGGAACCTGCCGATCACCGAGAAGACCCGGATGTTCTCCGAGACGCCCTCGACGCCCGGCCGCAACGCGCACATGCCCCGCACGACGAGGTCCACCGACACCCCCGCCTGGGAAGCGCGGTAGAGCGCCTGGATGACGCCCGGCTCCACCAGGGAGTTCATCTTCGCGATCACCCGGGCCGGGAGGCCTTTCCCGGCGTTCGCGATCTCGGTCTCGATGTGGGAGAGCATCGTGCTGTGCAGGGTGAAGGGCGATTGCAGCATCTTCTTGAGGCGCCCGGCGCGGCCCATGGTGGTCAACTGCTTGAACACCTTCTGCACGTCCTGCCCGAACGCGTCGTCGCACGTGAACAGCCCGTAATCCGTGTACAGGCGGGCCGTGCGCGCGTGGTAGTTGCCCGTGCCGAGGTGCACGTAGCGCACCAGCTTGCGTCCCTCGCGCCGGATCACCATGCACATCTTGGCGTGCGTCTTGTAGCCCACGACGCCGTAGACGACCTGGGCACCCGCTTCCTGCAGGTGCGTGGCGAGCTCGATGTTGGCCGCCTCGTCGAAGCGCGCCCGCAGCTCGATGACGACCAGCACCTCCTTGCCGTTCGACGCCGCGTCCACCAGCGCCTTGACGACCGCGGAGTCGGCGCCGGTGCGGTACAGCGTCTGGCGGATGGCCAGGACGCTCGGGTCGCTCGCCGCCTGGCGTAGGAAGTCCACGACCGGCGCGAACGAGTCGAACGGGTGGTGCAGCAGCACGTCGCCTTCGCGGATCGCGCTGAAGACGTCCGTCGCGCGCTGGATGCGCCGGGACACCCGTGGGGTGAATCCCGGGTACTTCAGGTCCGGCCGTTCCACGAGGTCCGGGATCTGCATCAGCCGCATGAGGTTCACCGGCCCGTTGCACGAGTAGACGTCCATGTCGTCGAGGTCGAACTGCGCCTGCAGGAACCGCTCGACGGGCCCGGGGCACTCCTCGGCGAGTTCCATGCGCACCGCGTCGCCGAACCGGCGCGACGGCAGTTCGCCTTCCATCGCGCGCAGCAGGTCGTCCACCTCCTCCTCGTCGAGCAGGAGGTCGCTGTTGCGGGTGACGCGGAACTGGTAGCAACCCGTCGCCTTCATGCCGGCGAACAGTTCATCCACGTGCGCGTGGATGATCGACGACAGGAACACGAACTCGTGGGGCGCCTCGGCGTGCGTGTCCGGCAGGAGGACCACCCGCGGCAGCGCCCGGGGCGCCTGCACGATGGCCATGCCGCTGCTGCGGCCGAAGGCGTCCTTGCCCTCGAGGGTGACGATGAAGCTCAGGCTCTTGTTGAGCGGACGCGGGAACGGGTGCGCCGGGTCGAGCCCGATGGGCGTGAGAATGGGCTCGAGTTCGCGGTTGAAGTACTGCTTGAGCCACTGGCGCTGCCGCTTGTCCCAGGTCGCGCGGCGGCGGAAGCGGATGCCCTCGGCGTCGAGCAGCGGGAACAGCACGTCGTTCAGCACCCGGTACTGCTCCGCCACGAGTTCGTGGGTCAGCTCGGCGACGCGGCGCAACTGCTCGGACGGCGTCTGGTTGTCCGCGCCCCGGTGCGTTCCGCCGAGGGCTTCCTGCTGCTTGAGCCCGGCCACCCGGATCTCGAAGAACTCGTCCAGGTTGGAGCTGGAGATGCACAGGAAGCGCAGGCGCTCGAGGAGCGGGACCTCGTCCTTTTTCGCCTGCTCGAGGACCCGCCGGTTGAACTCCAGGAACGCGAGTTCGCGGTTGATGTAGAGGTCCGGCGCCGCGAGGTCCGGCGCTGCGAGTTCAACCGTTGCCATCGGGGTCGCGTCCCGACAGTCGGCCCGGAGGGTCGGGAACCGGATTCTACACCCGCCCCGGCGCCGCCCGTCTCACGCCGCCCGGCGTACCGCGCGGAACTCCCCGAAACGGCGAAAGTCCTCCCGGATCATCAGGAGCGCCGGCACCAGGAACAGGATGATGAAGCTCGCGAACACGATCCCGGTGGCGAGGCTCACCGCCATCGGCACGAGGAACTGCGCCTGGGTGCTCCGCTCGAACAGCATCGGGGCGAGACCGAGCCCGGTGGTCGCCGTGGTCAGGAAGATGGCGCGGAAGCGGCGTTGCGAGGCGAGCACGACCGCGTCCTCGGGGGTCAGGCCGGTGGTACGCCGCTCGTGGTTGTAGCGGTGCACCAGCACGAGGGAGTCGTTGATGACGACGCCGCTCAGCGCGACGACGCCGAAGATCGAGATGAACGACAGGTCGTAGCCGAGCAGGTAATGGCCGATGAACGCACCGGACGCCCCGAACGGGATCGCCGCGAGGACCACGAACGGCTGGGCGTAGCTGCGCAGCACCGAGGCCAGGAGCGCGTAGATCACGAGCAGCGCCACCATGGCCAGGCGACGTAGCGAGGCGATGTCCTGGGCCTGCTCCCGTCCGAGGCCGGCCTGCACGATCTGCAATCCGGGATAGTCCGCGCGGAGCTGCGGCACCAGCTCCGTCTCGATGCGACCGATGACCTCGTTCGGCGTCGCGATCGCCGTTTCCACGTCGGCCGAAACCGTAACCACCCGGCGGCCGTCCACGCGGTTGATCTCGGAGAAGCTGCGCGACTCCGAGACCCGCGCCACGGTGGACAGCGGCGCCTCGGTACCGTCCGCGAGGCGGATGCGGACGTTGAAGAAGTCCCGCGTACTGCTGCGCTGTTCGCGCGGATACCGCACCATCACCTTCAGTTCCTCGCGGCCGCGCTGGATCCGATGGACTTCCTCGCCGAAGAAGTGCTGGCGGAGCTGTCGCGCGACGCCCGCAGGAGACAGACCCGCGGCCTCGCCGGCGGCGGTGAGTTCGATGTCGTACTGGCGCTTGCCGAGGCTCACGGTGTCCTGGATCTCGGTGGCTCCGGGAATCCCGCCGATACCCTCCTTCAGGCGTTCCACGGCCTCGAGGAGGGTGTCGTCGTCCCGGTGCGACAACTCGTACTCGACGTCGCCTCCCCCGAAGAAGTCGGTCGCGAACGAGAGGCGCTCGACGCCCGCGATCGTACCGACCTCGTCCCGCCACAGCCGCCCGAGTTGCCGCGCGGAGAGCGTGCGGAGCGGTTCGCGTTCCAGTTGCACCTCGACCGTCGCCATGTGGCTGCCGAAGGTGGAGATACCCGGACCCTGCGGACCGCCCCCGCTGGTGGCGATGCGCCCGCCGACGGTGACGTTGACCGTCCGGACGGACGTCCCGCCCACCTCCTCGTTCACCACGCGGACCGCGGCCGCGATCTGCTGCGCGGCCTCCCGCGTCGTGGCGAACGGCGTCCCCACCGGGAACTCCAGTTCGGCGCTCATCTCCTCCGCCTCCAGCGCCGGGAAGAAGATGAAGCGGACGGCGCCGGTCGCCAGCAGCGCGAACGCCGCGGCGATCAGGAGGAGGCCGGCCAGCAGCGTCAGGTATCGGTGCCTTACGGCACGGCGCACCCCGGCGGTGACGCGCTCGTCGCGGAACCGCTTGACGGCCCTGCCGATGGCGTCCTGTATCCGGTCGAGCGGCCACCGGCTCCAGCCGCCCGGGTGGGACAGGTGCGCCGGAAGGATCAGGAAGGCCTCGACGAGCGACATGGCGAGCACGGCGATCACCACCACCGGCACCTGGCCCAGGATCTGCCCGAAGGTCCCGGTGACCAGCAGCAGGGGCGCGAACGCCGCCATCGTCGTCACCACGCCGATGAACACGGGGGAGAACACGCCGCGCACCCCGGCGATCGAGGCTTCCGGGCCCACATGCAGGCCGGCCTCGCGCTCGGTGATGATGTTCTCGCCCACCACCACCGCGTCGTCCACCACGATCCCGATGACGATGATGAGGGCGAACAGGGACACCATGTTGATGTTGACGCCCAGGTACTCGAACACCAGGAAGGCGCCCATGAAGGAGATCGGCACCCCCATGGCCACCCAGAACGCCAGCCGCAGGTCGAGCATCAGCACGAGGAACAGGAACACGAGCGCGAAACCCAGCGTCCCGTTGCGCAGCAGCAGGCTGAGGCGGCTGGCCAGGATCTCCGTCTGGTCCTCCCATACGGCGATGTCCACCCCCTCCGGTGGCTCGAGCGTCGCGAGGTGCGCCTTGATGGCGTCCGCGATCTCGATGACGTCCTCCGCCTCCGACTTCTGCACGCGCACGAAGACGCTGTCGCGCCCTTCGTACCGGTTGATCAGGTCGACGTCGGCGAAGCCGTCGCGGATCACGGCCACGTCGGCGAGCCGCAGGATGCTGCCGTCCGGGGCGGAGCGCAGGACGATGTTCCCGAACTCCTCCCCACGTTCGCGCTTGGCGTTGGTGCGCAGCAGGAGGTCCCCGGCGCCCGTGCGTATCTCGCCGGAGGACAGGTTGAGGGACGACGCCCTTACGGCGGCCGCCACCTGCGTCATGGACAGTTCGTGACGTCGCAGCGCCTCTTCCCGTACCTCGATCGCGATCTCGTACTCCCTGGCGCCGAGCAGTTCGACCAGCGTCACTTCCGGCAGTGACAGCAACTCCTGTTCCAGCCACTCGGCCGCCTCGCGCAGGGCGCGCTCGCCGCCGTCCGACGCGACCACCAGCGTCACGACGTCGCTGATCCGTTCGGCGACCACGATGTCCGCCTCTTCGGCGTCGAGGGGCGGGAAGTCCGCGATCCGGTCCACCGCGGCCTCGATGTCGTTGCGGACCTTGATCTCGTCCACCCGGTCCTTGAGCTCGACCTGTACGATCCCGAGGTTTTCCGATGCCGTGGAGGACACCCGCTCCACGCCGTCGATGCCGAGCGTCGCCTCTTCGACGCGCCGGGTGATGCCTTCCTCGACCTCCGAGGGGGTCGCGCCCGGGTAAGGGACGGTGATGGAGATGATGCCGGGGTCGAGCGTGGGGAATATCTGGGCGGTCAGGTTGAAGGCCGAGATGAGTCCGCCGATCAGCATCACGGCCATCACCAGGTTGGCGGCGACCGTGTTGTAGGAGAACGCCGCGACGAGACCGCGGCGCTCCGGCTCCGTCGCTCTGCGCAGGGCGGCTTCGTCGCTCATGTGCTGGTGCGCGTTCGGTTGCCTCCCGGGCTCGCCACGCGGACGGCAAGACCCTCGCGACCGCCGGGCGCCGCGCCGACCACGACCCCTTCGCCGGGATCGAACGCGCGCACCACCAGGCCTTCCGAAGAGCGCCCGAGCACGCTCAGGTCCTGCCGTTGCAGCCGTCCGTCCACGACGCGCCAGACGTGCCCGCCCGCCTGTTCCGTAGCTTCCGGCAGCACGAACGTGTCCTCGACGAGCGGCCCCTCCACGGCGACGTCGACGAAGGTGCCCGGCGCGATCCCGGCGTCCGGCGCCAACGCAAGATAGAGCTTCGCGAACCGTGTCCGCGCATCGAGTTCCGCCGAGACCCGTTCGACCGTGGCTTCGAGTTCCACCCCGGGCGCGCGCACGGTGGCGCCGCGTCCGACGACCGGCTCGAGCCGTGCGAGTTCGTCCTGTGCCACCGGGGCCACGGCCTCGAGCGCGTCGAACGCGAACGCCTGCCCGAAGGGCTGGTTGCGCGTCAGCATCTGGCCGACCTCGGCGGTCGTCTCGGTGACCTTGCCGGCGAACGGCAGGGCGAACCGGGTCCGCGTGAAGTCGAGTTCGGCCACGGCCAGGCGCGCCCGGGCGCCCTCGAGTCGCGCCCGCGCCTGCGCGATCTGCGGGATGCGGGCGACGAGCGGCGGGACCCGTTGCCCCGGATGCAGGATGGCGTAGTTGGAGCGCGCCGCGTCGCTTTCAGCCAGGCGCAGGCGCAGGTCCGCTTCTGCCGACGCGACCTCGGCCCGCGCCTGCTCCAGGCCCAGTTCGAAGTCGCGCGGATCGATGGTCAGGAGGATCCGGTTCGCGGCGAACTCGCCGCCCGCCCGCAACGAATCCGACACCGAGACGATGCGGCCTCCCACCTGGGGCGTGAGTGCGACGTAGCTGCGCACGTCGATCGTACCGGTCGCTTCCACCTCGACGAGCGTCGCCACGGGCTCCGGCACGACAATGCGCACGAGGGGCGCCAGGCTCACGGG
>JAPPHP010000345.1 GCA_028821035.1 Gammaproteobacteria bacterium
TCCCCGATGAAGATCAGCAGCGTCAGCAGCACGGCGAGGGCGACAAACACCGTGATCCCGAGCCAGGGCGCCTGCAGGTTCGCCTTGGCTGCCGAGAGCAGGCGGCCGAAGGACGGCGAGTCGTAGGGGAGGCCGAAGCCGAGGAAGTCCAGGAACGTCAGGATCGTGATCGCCCCCGTCAGGATGAAGGGCAGGTAGGTGAGCGCCGCGACCGTCGCGTTCGGCAGCACGTGCTTGCGCATGATGACGAGGTTCGAGACTCCGAGCGCTCGCGCCGCCCGCACGAACTCGAAGTTCCGGGCCCGCAGGAACTCCGCCCGCACGACGCCGACCAGCGCCATCCAGCTGAAGAGCGAGAGGATCGCGAGCAGCCAGAAGACGTTCGGTTCGACGACGCTCGCGAGGATGATGAGCACGAACAGGATCGGCAGGCCCTCCCAGATCTCCACGAGCCTCTGACCGAGCAGGTCGGTGAGTCCGCCGAAGTAGCCCTGCAATGCGCCGACGAGGATCCCGATGGCCGAACTCACCAGGGTCAGGGAGAGCCCGAACAGCACGGACAGCCGGAACCCGTACAGCACCTTCGCGAAGACGTCCGTTGCGCCGCCGTCGGTGCCCAGGATGTGGTCGGCATCGGGCGGCGATGGCAGGTCCGCGATGCCCCAGTCGATGGTGTTGTGCGAGAAACGGACCGGCGGCCACAGGGCCCAGCCGTCCGCCTCGATCAGGTCCATGACGTAGGGGTCCCGGTAGAAGGCCTCGGTCAGGAGTTCGCCGCCAAGCTCGGCCTCCGAGTAGGTGAACCAGACCGGGAAGTGCAGTTCGCCCCCGAGCGAGAAAACGATCGGCTTGTCGTTGGCGATTAACTCCGCGAGGAGCGATGCGAGGAACAGCACGGAGAAGAGCCACAGGGACACGTATCCCCGGCGGTTGGCCCGGAAGTTCTTGAGCCGGCGTCGCGTCAGGGGCGTCATTCGCCGCGCCCCTCGAAATCGATGCGCGGATCGACGAGGACGTAGGTCAGGTCGCCGATGAGCCGCATCGTCATGCCGATGAGCGTGAAGCAGAAGAGCGTGCCGAAGACGATGGGGTAGTCGCGCTTCACCACGGCGTCGTAGCCGAGGAGGCCGATGCCGTCGAGGGAGAAGATCACCTCGATGGCGAGCGCGCCGGTGAACAGGATGCCGATGAACGCTGCCGGAAACCCCGCGATCACGATGAGCATGGCGTTGCGGAAGACATGGCCGAAGAGCACGCGCGGCTCCGAGAGGCCCTTGGCCCGGGCGGTCAGCACGAACTGCTTGCCGATCTCCTCGAGGAAGGTGTTCTTCGTCAGCATGGTGAGCGTCGCGAACCCGCCCACGGTGAGCGCCGTCAGGGGCAGGACGAGGTGCCACAGGTAGTCGCCGATCCGCTGGCCCAGGGTGAGTTGATCGAAGGAGTCCGACACGAGCCCACGCATCGGGAACCAGTCCAGGTACGTGCCCCCCGCGAAGAACACGATCAGCATGACCGCGAAGAGGTAGCCGGGGATGGCGTAGGCGGTGAAGACGATGGCGCTGGTCCAGATGTCGAAGCGCGTGCCGTCCCGCACGGCTTTCGCCACGCCGAGCGGAATCGAGATGGTGTAGATGGCGAGCAGTGACCAGAGCCCCAGGGAGATCGACACCGGCAGGCGGCTCCCGATGAGTTCTATCACCGCCCGGTCCTGGAAGTAGCTGGTCCCGAAGTCCAGGCGCATGTAGTTCCAGATCATCAGCAAGAAGCGTTCGTGGGCCGGCTTGTCGAAGCCGAACTGCGCCTCGAGTTTCGCGAGTTGCTCGGGGTCGAGGCCGGAGCCGCCCTGGTAGCCGCTCGGGTCCGCGGGCCCCATGCTCTCGGCTGCGGAGATGGCGGCCGTGGTGGTCATCGACAGGCCGGACATCTCGGCGATCGCCTGTTCCACCGGGCCGCCCGGCGCGAACTGCACGATCACGAAGTTGATCACCATCACGCCGAACAGCGTCGGCGGGATCAGAAGCGCGCGGCGCAGGATGTAGCGGCCCATGGGCCTACTCCCTGCCGACCCAGCGGGATACGGCCCGGGCCTTGTCCGGATCCCACCACCAGGTGTCGACGAAGGCGTTGCGGTCGAGCGGCATTGGGGGTGGTTGGCCGTAGCGGTCCCAGTAAGCGATCCCGATCTTCACTTTGGACATGCCGGGAATGAAGTAGAAGTTCCACAGCAGCACGCGGTCGAGGGCGCGCACGGCGGCGACGTAGTCCTCATAGGTGGAGGCGGCCTGCAGCGCTTCGATGAGCCGGTCCACCGCGGGGTCGCGGATGTTGGCCCAGTTGTTGCTGAGCGGCGCGTTCGCGGCGGCGGTGGAGAACGCGTTGGCGATGGCGAGGCTCGGGGTGTTGTCCGGCAGGAACCACACCGCGCCGGCGTCGAAGTCTCCGGAGCGCATGCGGTAGAGCCAGTTGGAGATTTCCGGGGACTTGATCGAGGACTCGATGCCGACGCGCCGCAGCACGCGGGTGTACGGGATGAACGAGCCGCCGAGCGCCGGGGAAACCGCGACGAAGCGGATGAAGAACGGCTCCCCGGTACGCTCGTGCACCAGCCGATTGTCCCGGATCACCCAGCCCGCTTCGCGCAGGAGTTCCGCGGCACGCATCAGGTTGCGGCGGTGCCAGCCGGACCCCTGGTTGGGCGGCGGTGCATAGGGCTCCGTGAACACCCGCGCGGGCACCAGGTCGCGCAGCGGCTCGAGCAGGGCCAGTTCGCGTGCGTCCGGCAGCCCGGTAGCGGCCAGGTGGGAGCGGTGGAAGAAGCTCGTCGCCACGTCGAAGAAGCCGTAGCCGCCGCGCCGGTTGCCCCACTGGAAGTCGTTCAGGAGCCACAGGGCCTCGCGTACGCGGATGTCCTGGAAACGCGGCTGCTCGAGGTTCCAGAAGATCGGCCACCAGAGACCCGCGGGTCTCGAGCGGGGCAGGAAGTCGAGCCGGAAGAACCCGGCGTCGACCGGCGGGAAGTCGTATGCGGTCGCCCAGCGGCGGGGCACGTTCTCGACATGGATGTCGATGGCGTTGCCCTTGACCGCCTCGGTCTGCATCTGGTCGTCGCGGAAGTAGTCGTACTTGACGCGGTCGAAGTTGTAGCGGCCCCGGTTCACCGGCAGGCCGCGCCCCCAGTAGTCCGGGTCGCGCCGCCACTCGATCCAGCGCCCGATGTCGTAGTCCGCGATGCGGTAGGGACCCGAGCCGAGCGGGGGACGCACGGTGGTCTTGCCGGGATCGTTGCCGGGGGCGGTCCAGTAGTGCTCGGGCAGGATCGGCGCCTCGCCGATGCGGATCGGCAGGAGGCGATTATGGCGGTGCTCCGGCAGGACGTGGTAGCGAACGCGGTTTCCGTCGAGTAGCTCCACGTCGGAGAACGGCAGCGTGGCGTTCGCGATCGATGGATTCGCGCTGTCCCTGTAGACGGCGAAGCTGAAGAGCAGGTCGTCGGCGTCCATGGGCTCGCCGTCGTGCCAGGTGACGTCGTCGCGCAGCCGGAACTCGATCCAGGCGCCGTCCGGCGGCACGGCGATGCACTCCGCCACCAGTCCGTAGACGGTGGCCGGCTCGTCGGGCGAGCGGATCGCGAGGCTGTCGTACAGGTGGCGCTCCGTGGCTCCCGCCGTACCCATGCCGCGGACCACGCGGCCGAGGGCCATCGGGTTGAAGCTGTCCCAGTTGCCCATGTCGGGGACGCGGATCAGGCCGCCCTTGGGCGCATCGGGATTGACCCAGTCGAAGTGCTCGAAGTCGGGTGGGTACTTCGGCTCGGACAGAAAGGCGTAGCCGTGGTTGCAGGGGACTTCCGGGGCTGCGGCGGCGGGGGCCCCGCCGTCCGCCAGGACGCCTTGGGCCGCGAGGATGCAGACGAGCAGAGCGCACCGCGGTGGGGGACGGTCGCGACCGCGCGTCATGCCGGCGTACCCTGTCCCTCCTCAGCGTCAGTCGAATGCGGCGACGATCTCTGCCTCGACCTGCTGGAACTTTTCGATGTCACCCGTGCGGATGAAGCCGAACATGATCTCGTCGACGCCGGCGTCGGCGAACTCGCCAATGCGGTCGATGATGTAGCTCCTCGGGCCGGACATCGAACCCGGGCCGAGCGCCTTGACGAAACGTTGCGTCGCGGCTTCGTCCTCGGTGATCTGCAAGGGCATCAGGAGCGTCCGGCGGATCTCGGCGGGGTCCCGCCCCACGTCGTCGCAGTGTTTCTCGAGCACCGCGGTCTTGTGCCGGTAGACCTCCATGGACATGCCCTGCCGCGCCCAGCCGTCGAGATTGAAGACGTCGCCGTACATGGCAAGCGTGCGGAGCGTCCGCCGCTCGCCCGTGCCGCCCACCATGATGGGCGTATGGGGTTGCTGGTAGCAGCCCGGTTCGAGGGGCGCCTGGTCGAGCCGGTAGTACTCGCCCCGGTAGTCCACGGGGCCGTTCGCCGTGAACATCAGGCGGATCAGTTCGCAGGCTTCCTGGAAGCGGTCCTGGCGTTCCTTCATGGAGGGAAAGTCCCAGCCGTAGGCCTCGTGCTCGCGCTTGAACCACGCGGCGCCGAGCGCCAGCGTGAACCGGCCCCGGGAAGCCTGGTCGAGGGTGGCCGCCATCTTTGCCACGAGGGCCGGGTTGCGGTACGTGTTGCCGAGCACCAGGTGGCCGAGGCGCAGTCGCTCGGTCATGCCGGCCACCACGGAGATCAGCGTGAACCCTTCGAAAGCGGTGCGGTGCTCTTCCCGGCCCGGGGGCAGGAAGTGGTCGGCGAACCACAGGCTGTGCCAGGGCCCGGCCTCCATCGCCCGGACGGACGCCTCGAGGTCGTCCCAGGTGGTGTCGTAGCAGTTGACCTGTACGCCGAACTTCATGCTGCCCTCCCTGCGTCAATGCTAGCCGGTTGCCGCCAGCCGCGGCACCGACTGATTCTGTTCCAGGTACGGGAACATGTCGTCGAAGCCGATCAGCTCCCGCATGCGCTTCGGGTCCGCGCAGTCCTCCCAGGGCGTGTCGCGCAGCGTGATGCGCGTGTTCTCCTGCGGGAGGACGGCGATGTGACGGTAGTACGGCACGGCGCACAGTCGCAGACCGGGCGTCTTCTTCGGAAAGGCCCCGTGCCAGGTCGTGCCCGGGAAGACGATCACCGATCCCCGGGGCGCTTCCGCCGGCACCGCCTTCTCCGCCGCTCGCGGCTGCACCGGATGGCCGTTCGAGCGGTGGGAGCCCGGAACGTAGGCCAGTGCGCCGCCCTCCAGGGTGTAGTCCGTCAGGCACCAGGTCGCGTTGGCCGTGAGCGCGGTCCTGCCCCACGGCAGAGGGTTGAGGCCCTGGTCGCAATGCAGGCCGAGGCCGGATCCGTAGCCGTAGTCGCCCTGCCACTTGAGGAACGAGTTGCTGCTGCTGAGCCGCCGCGCGCTGCCGCCGGTCGCGGCGCCGAGGAAGTCGCTGGGTCCCATGAGGTGTCCGATCAGGGCATCCGCCACCGGGTTGACGGCGAGGTCCCGGAAACAGCGGTCGAGTTGCAGGATCTGCTGGATGATCATCTGCGTGGCGGGCGGCGGCCTCTCGTTGTCGTCGAAATGGTTCTTGCCCGCGGCCTCGGTTGGCCACTCCAGTTCGCCGAGCGGCCCGCCCTCGACGGTGATTGGGCAACCGGTCATCTCCTCGAAGCGCCGGCAGAGGACTTCGGTGCAGCGGTCGAGGAGTTCCGGCGTGACGCCGGTGACTTCCGGCGGCACGATGGTCAGGCCGTCGCTCTCGAGTTCCAGCACGAAGCGCTCGAGCCCGAGGCCGGTGATTTCTTCGCTCAACTGCGTCGCCGTGGTCCGCATCGCGTGCCAACCTCGCTGTCGGTTCGTGAGTGGACCGAAGAGTGTGGACTACATTGTGGCGATGCGAAAGCCGGCAAAAACGGCGCGCTGCCACGCGGCGGGTCAGCGCCTGATAGCATGGCGAGGCGACATCTGGGGGGATGGCTGCGATGGATCTGGACGGGAGCTGGGTCAACCAGAATGGCTCGACCCTCAGGCTGGCGGTGGCGTCGGACGGTACGATCACCGGGGAGTTCCGGACCCGGAAGGGACGGGCCGCGGCGGGCCGGTCTTACGAAGTGGTCGGCCGCCGCAACGCCGGCCTGGTCGCATTCCACGTGGACTGGCAGGACC
>JAPPHP010000407.1 GCA_028821035.1 Gammaproteobacteria bacterium
CGCCTGCAGACCGGGGCCGCAGCCGGGGCTGCCGCGGCGGCGCGGACCGGCCACGGGGACGGGCGCGTATCCCTCGCGACTCCCGAAGTGAACGAGCCACCGGAGGGCGCCGGGCGCGCGCTGTTCCTCGTACCGCACCGCCGTCCGCCCAGCCGCGCCCCGAAGCAGTTCGTCGACCTGCAGCTCGACGTGACCGCCGCGGACATCGAACTGGCGGCCCGCGAGGGGTACGAGTCGGTCGAGCACGTCAAGCGCTACACGGCACTGGGTTTCGGGACCGAGCAGGGCAAACTCGGCAACGTGAACGGGGTCGCGATCCTCGCACGGGCCCTCGGCCACGACATCGCGGCGACCGGAACCACGATGTTCCGCCCCGCGTACACGCCGGTGACCTTCGGCGCCATCGCCGGCCGCGACGTCGGCGGGTTCTTCGACCCCGAGCGCCACACGCCGATGCACGACTGGCACGAGGGCCACGGCGCAGTGTGGGAGGACGTCGGCCGCTGGAAGCGCCCCCGCTACTACCCGCGGGACGGCGAGAGCATTCGCCAGGCCGTCAACCGCGAGTGCCTTGCCGCGCGGGACGGCGTCGCCATCCTCGACGCGTCGACCCTCGGCAAGATCGACATCCAGGGCGCCGACGCCGCCGTATTCCTCGACCGCGTCTATACGACGGGCTTCCGCCGGCTCGGCGTCGGCCGCTGCCGCTACGGCCTGATGCTGCACGAGGACGGCACGATCTTCGACGACGGCGTCACCGCCCGCATCGCCGAGCACCGCTACCTGATGCACACCACGACCGGCAATGCGGAGGCAGTCTTCGAGTGGCTCGAACTCTGGCGGCAGACCGAGTGGCCCGACCTCGACGTCTACTGCACGTCGGTCACCGACCACTGGGCAACCGCCGCGCTCGTCGGGCCGAAGTCCCGGGACGTGCTGCGCAGGGTGTGCGACGACATCGAGCTGTCCCGCGACGCCTTCCGCTTCATGGACGTGCGCGAGGGCCACGTGGCCGGCGTCCCGGCCCGCGTCTTCCGCATCAGTTTCAGCGGAGAGCTGTCCTTCGAGGTGAACGTGCCCGGCCACCGGGGGCGGGAAGTCTGGGACGCGCTGATCGAGGCGGGCAACGACTTCGGCATCACGCCCTACGGCACCGAGACCATGCATGTGCTGCGCGCCGAGAAGGGCTTCATCATCGTGGGCCAGGACACCGACGGGTCCATGACGCCGGGCGACATGGGGATGGACTGGGCCGTGCGAGCGAACAAGCCCTTCGGCTTCCTCGGTGACCGCTCGCTGTCCCTGGCCGATCACCTGCGCGACGACCGGCTGCAGTTCGTGGGACTCGCGAGCGCCGACGCCGTGCTCCCCGAGGGCGCGCCCCTCGTCAACGCGGGCGAGTCCACCCCGCCGGCCCCCAACCAGGGCTACGTCACGTCCGGCTACTACAGCGCGCGCCTGTCGCGCCCCGTCGCCCTCGGCATGGTGCGCGGCGGCAGCAAGCGTCTCGGCGAGACGCTCCACTGCGCCCTCGCCGACGGCGAGGACCTGCCGGTCACGATCGTGGACCCCGTGTTCTATGACCCTGAAGGGCGGGCCCAGGATGTCTGACGACCCCGGCGTGCTCCTGCGCGCGTCGTCCCCCCGGGGATGCCTGAACCTGCGCGGCAACCCGCGCGACACCGGGTTCCGGAACGCCGTCGCGAACGCGACGGGCGTGGAGCTGCCCGTGGAACCCCGCACATGGCGCTTCGCGGGAGATACCGCCGTCTACTGGCTGGGGCCGGACGAGTGGCTGATCGTGGCGGGGTCCGACACCGAGGCCGATCTCGAGCAGCGGCTGCGGACCACGCTGGAAGGCCCCTTCTCGATCGTGGACACGAGCGGCGCGAACTGTTTCCTGAACCTCTCGGGACCCGCGGTGGGCTACGTGCTGCAAAAGTCGAGTCCCTATGACTTCCACCCGCGGAGCTTCCCCGCCGGCCGGTGTGTGCAGACGGTGTTCGCCAAGGCGTCCGCCGTCGTTGCGGCGAACTCCGAGGGCTCCGTGGACGTGGTCGTGCGGCGCAGCTATGCCGATTACGTCCACGACTGGATCGCGGACGCGGCGGCGGAGTACGGATTCGCCCGCCGGTAGCGCCCTTACGCGGCCAGCAACTTCCCGGGGTTCATCACGCCATTCGGGTCGAACACCCGCTTGACGCTGCGCATCAGCGCGATCTCGGCCGGGGAGCGCGAGAACTCGAGGAAGTCGCGCTTCAGCAGCCCCACGCCGTGCTCCGCCGAGATACTGCCCCGGCGCGCGCGCACCGCCTCGAAGAGCGCCGGACTGATGCGGTGGCAGCGCTCGTAGAAGGCGTCGATCGACAGGTCGTCCGGCTTCAGGATGTTGAGGTGCAGGTTGCCGTCGCCGATGTGTCCGTACCAGCAGACCTCGAGGTCCGGATAGTGCTCGCCGACCATCGCGTCGATCTCGTCCAGGAAGTCCGGTACGTCCGAGATCCGCACCGACAGGTCGTTCTTGTAAGGCGTGCGGGGGGCGATGCTCTCCGAGATGCCCTCGCGCAACGTCCACAGCGCCTCCGCCTGGGCGTCCGAGCGGCTGATGACGCCGTCCCCGACCCAGCCTGCCGCGACCGTCTCCTCGAACGTCTCCAGCGCGGCGTCCTCCCCGGCCGCGTCGAACTCGAGCAGGGCGTAGTAGGGGGCGCGAGACTCGAACGGGCGCGGGACGTCCCTGTGTGCGAGTACGTGTTGCAGGGCGGACTCGGAGAAGAACTCGAACGCGGATAGGGTGACTGCCGCCTGGAAGCGCTTGAGGACATCGAGCATGTCCGAGATGCGCTCGACACCGAGGACCATCACCCGCTGCGGCGGCGGGGACTCGAGCAGCCGGATGTCCGCCTCCACCACGAACCCGAGCGTGCCTTCCGCCCCTATGAAGAGGTGCCGGAGGTCGTATCCCGTCGCGTTCTTGACGAGCCCGTTGTTGCAGTCGAGCACGTCGCCCGCCCCCGTCACGACCTTGAGTCCGGCGATCCAGTCGCGGGTGAGGCCGTAACGGATCACCTTGATGCCGCCGGCGTTCGTCGCGATGTTCCCGCCGATCTGGCTCGAGCCGCTCGACGCGAAGTCGACCGGGTAGAACAGGTCCCGCTCCGCCGCGTATTCCTGCAGCGTCCCCGTCACGACGCCGGCCTGGCAACGGACGATCCGGTCCACGGGGTTGAAGTCGAGCACGCGGTGCATGCGGTCGAAGGAGACGACCACCTCGCCGTCGGACGCGACCGCGCCCCCGGACAGGCCCGTCCGCCCCCCGGAGGGGACGAGGCCGAACCCCTCCTCGTTGGCGAGACGGGTCACCGCGACGACTTCGTCCACCGTCTCCGGAAACACCACCGCGCCCGGCGCCACCGGGAAGCTCCGGGTCCAGTCCACGCCCCAGACCCCGAGGTCGTCGCCGGACGTCCGTACCCGCTCCGGCGTGAAGATCTCTTCGAGTGCCTCTTTCACCCTGCGGAGTTTGTCGGAGTTGTCCCGGCGGCGGCAAGGTGGAGATCGAGGAAGCGCCACATGCGTTCGCGCACGGCGGCGGTCTCGTTGACGAGATGGTGCCGGGCCTCGGGGACCTCCAGGAGTTCGACTTCGAACAGGCGCCGCAGCACGTCGACGTTGTGGGGTCCGTCCACCGTGCCATCCCTTCCGCCCTGCACCACCAACACGCGTCGTCCGTCGCGTGGATACCGCTCGAAACGCCGTATCCACGCCGCCAGGGCGCCGACCCACTGCACCGGCAGGACCCAGGTCTGCAGCGGGTCCCGTTTCAGGAACGCCATGAAGTCCAGGTCTTCCGTACTCCGGGGCGCTCCCCGGGCGATCCGGGAGACGAACGGTCGCGCGGCCAGGTAGGCGAGCCGGGCCAGCCGCCAGGACATCGGCCGCACGAGCGGCGCAAGCAGGGCCACCTGTTCGAACGTCGTCCTCCCCGGCCGCAGCAGATACTCCATCAGCACCGCCCCCCCCATGCT
The DNA here is from genome assembly GCA_028821035.1 of Gammaproteobacteria bacterium. Taxonomy (GTDB): domain Bacteria; phylum Pseudomonadota; class Gammaproteobacteria; order Pseudomonadales; family Azotimanducaceae; genus VXNE01. Next base: position 4,029 of record JAPPHP010000407.1, read on the forward strand.
CTGCGCGACCGCGAACCGGGGTTCCGGCAACTCCCCGGAGGCCGCGTCGAGCACCGCTTCGAGCCCGTCGACGTAGCGGTCGAACGAATCGACCGTCACCCGGGCGCCCGTCGACAGCCCGTGACCCCGATGGTCGTATGCAAGCACCGCAAGTCCGCGGGAGAGGAGGTAGCGGATGGGGTGGCCGTAGAGCCCCACGTGGTCGTAGTAACCGTGCACCACGACCGCCGAGCCCCGCATTCGACTCTCCGGTTCGAAGCACTGCACCGCGAGGCGCTCGCCGCCGGCGTCCACCTCCAAGAAGCGCTGGCCGAGGTCCAGGTCGTAAAACCGTCGATAATCCGGCGAGAAGCCCGACCCAGGATCGTAGGCGCCGTCACCGCGCAAGAGTCTCTCCCGACCGCGCGTCCGCCGATCGCTGCTACCGCTTCGGATCGAAGACTTCGTTCAGCGTCGGGGCGTCGAGCACGTTGTCGGCCCACGCCTCCAGGTCGGCCGTCGACGCGCCATGGAGTCTGTCCGCGACCGCCGGGGAAAGCGGGCCGAAACGCCGCCGCAACAGCCGCGTGAGGACGGCGCGCTCTCCGTCCACGCGCCCCTCGACGCGCCCCTCGTCGCGCCCCTCGTCGCGCCCCTCGTCGCGGGCCCTCTGGAAGAATCCTGCCATGGTGGTGCTGTCCTCCGGGTATTGCCGCCGGTAGCGCCGGAACTCATTGTCCGTGAGGGCGGCGTAGATGTCGATGAACTCCAGGTACTTCGCGCGCTTGTCGACGTCCGGCTCCAACGTCAGCAGGCCGCGTACTGCCTGGGCGTACACCTCGACGCGTCGCTCGGCCGGGCTGCGCATGTTCGGTAGGTTCACCCTCGCCACCGGGTTGTCGCTGTCGAGCCAGCGCGCGGCGTCCATCGCGTGGAGTCGGCACGCGAGGTAGTCGAAGGTGAGGTAGCGACTCCGTTCGGTGCCGAGCGCGAGGGTCTGCGGCGCGGAGCCGGCGCGCAGGAAGATCGACACCGGCACGACGCGGTCCGTGTTGAACATCTCGGCGAGATCCAGGCAGTAGTGCGCCAGCCGGTGCCGCGAGAAGCGCCGACCGTCGGACTCCTCCTCGACGGCGAACAGCACCACTTCGCGGCGGCCGTCGACCCATTCGACGCGTAGCGGCACGTCGAGTTCGTGGTAGCGTCTACCGAGCCGCTGCTGCAACTGCTCCTGGCGTACCGGAACGATGTCCGCGTCGTCCTCCGGCGCGGGCGCTTCGTCCCGGGCGAAGAACTCAAGCGCGTAACGCGGGTAGTCGAGGATGAGGTTCTTGAAGTTCTGGTCGCGGCTAACTCTTGCGGGGGGCGAACCCCTTGCGCTCTCCGCGTCCGCCATGCGCTGCATCCGCTGGTGTGATCGGGCGTAGCATCAGGCAGGGCCCAAGGAGCGCGCTATAGGATATCGCTGCGCGTCCTGTAGGAGATCGTTGAGCGTCCATGTGGGGAGCTCGCGAGCCACGGGTGCAGCAATCTCGCGCGAACTCCGACACCTGGTAGTTTCCGAGCCCCTTAGCGCCCCCGCGCCTCCAGAATTTCCACCGCAGGGAGCGTCCGGCCTTCGACGAACTCCAGAAACGCACCGCCGCCCGTAGAGATGTAGGAGATGCCTTCCCGCACGCCATACTTGTCGATAGCCGCGATCGTGTCCCCGCCCCCGGCCACCGAGAAGGCATCACTCGCCGCGACCGCTTCCGCGACGACGCGGGTGCCCTCACCGAAATGGTCGTGCTCGAACACGCCGAGCGGTCCGTTCCAGAGGATCGTGCCGGCCTCCGCGAGGAAGTTCCCGAACGAGCGCGCAGTGACGGGGCCGATGTCGAGGATCATCTCCCCGGGACGGACCTCGTCCGCCCTGCGCAGCACCGCCGTCACGTCCGGCCCGATCTTCCGAGCGGTCATCACGTCCACCGGGACCGGAACATCGACCTTGTCCGCGATGGGCCGCGCGATGTCGACCTGATCCTCCTCCACCAACGAAGCACCTACGATCCGCCCGGCCGCCAGGAGGAACGTGTTCGCAATGCCGCCGCCCACGAGCAGCCGGTCGGACAGCCCCGCGAGGGACTCGAGCACGGCGA
>JAPPHP010000095.1 GCA_028821035.1 Gammaproteobacteria bacterium
CCGCCGGCGAACTGTTGCTGGCGGCCGGCGAACCCGTCGACCTCCTGCAGCTCGTGACCGGCGGCTCGGCTGCGGTGCGTGACGAAGCCGGCGCCCGGGTGCGCATGGTCGGGCCCGGTGAGCCCGTCGCGGGGCAGCTGCCCTCCAGCGCCGTGGCCTCGGCCTCGGTCGTCGCCGAAACGGCCTGCACCACCGCGGCGCTGTCGGCGTCGGCGCTGGGCCTGCTCGAAGAGAGCGACCGGGACCTCGCCGTGCAGGTCTACCGGTACCTGCTCGACCCGGCGTCCAAGCGCTCCGGCAGGGGGGCTGCCGGTGGCGGTGGCGCCGGACGTGAGCGCGAATAGCGCTATCGGACTGCCAGCCGCGCTTCAACCGGTGACATGGCGACCGCGTTGACTATACTTGCTCGCGGATCGCCAGCCGTCGGTCGCGGGGGTCCTCCGAAATCGAGTGCGTCCAATTGGAGAGGGGGAAGCACGGATGTCAGAATCTGAGGCGCAGGGCCGCGAGTCCGGACAGCAGTCCCGCTGGCGGGGCCTTCTGCAACTGGCCATCATCGTCGCGGTGATCCTGGCGGCGATCTTCTTCGCCCGCGCACCCAGCCGCGAATTCCTCGAGATCGACCCCAGTCTCGCCGAGGCCCGCGTGGAGGTCACCGCCGCGGTGATCGAGCCGGTCGCGACCCGGGCATCCCACAAGGTCGTGCTGACGGGCACGGTCACCACGCTCGGCAACGTGGCCTTGATCCCGGAAGTTTCCGGCGAAGTGGTCTGGGTCTCGGAGAACTTCCGCAGTGGGACCGAGTTCAAGGCAGACGAGACGCTCGCAAGAGTCGATCCGCGCGAATTCGAGCTGAACCTGGAGAAGGCGAAGCTCGGGCTGGTGGCCGCCCAGCAGAGCCTCCGGCAGAGACAGGACGAGATGGCCCGGATGGCCGATTTGCGGGGACGGTATCCGGCACAGCCCGGGCAGCCCTTCTTCGGCACGGAGGGATTCCTGGGCACGGAGGGAACGATCGAGAAGGCGGAAGCGTTGGTGGAGGTCGCCCGCAAGGACATCGCGCTGGCCGAGATCGCGCTGGACGAGACGCGGCTGCGGATGCCATTCGACGGCTATGTGCGGTCCACGGGACTGTGGCCAGGGCAGGTGGTGGAGCGGGTGGTCACGAATGTCGGCCAGGTCTACGCGAAGCACCTGCTGCGGGTGCGTGCGCGGATCTCCGCCTTCGACCTGAACTCGCTGCAACCGGTCATCGGCCGCCGGGCCGTCGCGGTCGCGGACGGCCGCTCCTACGAAACGGTGGTCGAACGGGTGTCCAAGGAGGTCGATATCGAGACACGTCTCGCGAGCCTGTACCTCGAGGTGCTCGACCAGGAGAACGCGGACATGCTGCCGCCGCCCGGCACCTTCGCGGACGTGACGGTGGAAGGGCCGATGCAGGACGATGTCTACGTCCTGCCGGAGTCGGCGTTGCAGATCAACGGCAGCGTCTGGCTGGTGGACGACGGCCGGCTCACCGGCTACACGCCGTCGTCATTGGGCTACAGCGACGGAGGCTGGCTGGTCCGGGCCTTCGATACCCGTGGCGGCATCGTGGTGGGCCGCGTTCCGGGAGCCCGCGAGGGGCTGAACGTGAACGCGGTGGCCGCCGAAGCGCAGTAGCGGGCGGTTGGTCGTAGCGCGCAGGCAGGGAGTCCAGCATGGCTGAGTCCGCAACCGTCGGTGTTCCGGATGGGGACCGCCGCCAGGGCGTCCTCGCTTACTTCGCCCGAAATCCCGTCGCCGCCAACGTACTCCTGTTCCTGCTCTTCGTCGGCGGGCTGATCGCCACCGACCTGATCACCCTCGAGACGTTCCCGGCATACGACCCGCGCATCATCCGCGTCGAAGTTCCCTATCCGGCCGCGACCCCCTCGGAGGTCGAGGAAGACATCGTCAAGCGGATCGAGGAGAGCCTGGTGGGCACCATAGGCGTGGCCCGCACCATATCCAGCTCCCGGGAGGAACTGGCCGTCGTCGACGTGGAGATGGAACCTTTCGCCGACGACATCGACACCCTGAATTTCGTGCGCACGGCCATCGAGCGGATCGAGGACTTCCCGCCGCTCAACTCCGATGAACCCGAGGTCACCAAGCTCGAGGTCAGCCGCAACGTGCTGACCGTCGCCGTGAGTTCCGGCGCGCTCGACCCGTACCGCCTGCGCGGCGCCGCGGAAGGCCTGCGCGACCGGCTCCTGCTGCTGCCGAGCGTTTCGATCATCGATCTGTTCGGAACGCGGGACCAGGAAATCCAGGTGGAACTCAGCGAGGAGACGCTGCGCCAGTACGGCATCACCCTGGACCACGTGGTCACCGCGATCCGGGGCACGTCGGTGAACGTCACCGGCGGCGAGCTGCGTACGGGGTCGGGGGACATCATCATGAGCACCCTGGCCAAGCGCGACTACGCCGAGGAGTTCGCGGACGTGGTGGTCCTGGCGCGGGCGGACGGTTCCCTGGTCCGGCTCGGCGATATCGCCCGACTGCGCGACAGCCTGCTGGAGCACGACGCCGTCACCACCGTCAACGGCGTCCCGACCATCTTCCTCCAGGTCAAGGTCTCCTCCGACACCTCCCCGCAGGAAGCGAGCGCCCAGGTGCGCGAGTACCTGGCGGGGTTCGAGGCCCCCGAAACCGTCGGGGTAGCCGTCTGGGAAGACGAGACGTGGGCGGTCGAGGACCGCATGTACCTGATCATCAAGAACGGGGTGTTCGGTCTGATCCTGGTGTTTGCCGCCCTCCTGCTTCTCTTCGACCTGCGCATCGCAACGTGGGTGGCGCTCGGGGTCCCGGTGGTGTTTGTGGCCTCGCTGATCGTCTTTCCCTTCCTTGGCCTCACCCTCAACGTCATCACGCTGTTCGCCTTCTTCATATTGATCGGCCTCGTCGTGGACGACGCGATCGTGGTGGGCGAGAACATCGCCACGCACAGGTCCCGCGGCGAAACCGGCGCCGAGGCGGCCATCGCCGGCACCCGAGAGGTCATCGCCCCCATCACGGTCGGCGCCTTGACGACCATGGCGGCGTTCGCCGCCCTGCTGCCGCTCGACGGGTTGATCGGCCAGATGTTTGCCGTGATCCCGATCGTGGTCGTCGTCGTACTGCTGTTGTCGCTGTTCGAAGCGGCGATCGTGCTGCCCGGCCATCTCGCGGGGGCGAGGCGCTGGAGCGTCTGGCCCCTCGCGGCGCTACAGGAGCGGTGCCACGCCGCCATACAGGCGACCATCGAAGCCCGCGTCGTTCCGCTCATCTCCTGGTCGGTAAGGCGCCAGCCATGGCCGCCGGTGATCGTCGCGGGCAGCGTGCTGGTTGCCGCCGGCCTGCTCGTGTTCGGCGTCGTCCGTTTCGACCCGGGCCTCCGGGTGGTGGACGAGAAGAACGTCCAGGTCGACCTGGTGCTCTCGCAGGACGCACGGCCCGAAGACCTGCAGGCCGCCACGGACCATGCCGTGGCGGCGGCGGACCGCGTGAACGCCGAACTGGGCGGCCGGGTGATCGATGCCACGGCCACGGCCATCGGCCATCACTTCGCACTCGAGTCCTATCGCGGGGCGGATGCGGAGCCCTACCGGGGCCATCTCGCCTCGGTACAGCTGCGGCTCAATCCTCCCGACGTGCGCGGGGTGACCATCGAAGAGCTGAAGCACCGGTGGCGCCTGCATCTGGCGGACATCCCCGGCGTGGAGTCGCTGAGCTTCCCCACCCGGCAGGCGCAGACCACGAATACGCTGTCGTACGCGCTGATGCATCCGGACCCCGACGTGCTCGCCGAGGCCGCCGGGGAACTGCGCGAGGCACTCACCCGGCTGGACGGCGTCGGGCGGGTCAGCGACACGATCGAGCGGGGCAAGCGCCGCTTCGATGTGCGCCTGAACGCCGCGGGTCACGCGGTCGGCCTGACCGCGGCGTCGGTCGCCACCCAGCTGCGCAACGGCTTCTACGGGGCCGAGGCGCAACGCATCCAGCGGGGCCGGGAAGAGGTGCTGGTCATGGTGCGGTACCCGCAGGACCGGCGCACCAGCTACGCCGAGCTGCTGAACGAGCGCATCAACCTGCCGGCCAGCCGGGAGCAGGTTCCGTTGTACACGGTGGCCGAGATCACGGAGACGCGCAGCGTCGCGAACCGGCTGCGCATAGACGGCCGGAGCGCCGCGGTGGTGACCGCGGACTACGACGCGACGCGGTTTCTTACGGCGGACCTTGCCGACGCGGTCGAGGAGCGGGTCCTTCCCGGCCTCGAGAGTCGCTATCCGGATATCCGGATTCGCACGCACGGGGTGAACCGGGAAATCGACCGCCTCATAGACATCCTGGCGCTTTCGGTACCCATCGCGCTGCTCGTCATGTACTGCCTGATCGCCTCCTTCCTGCGCTGTTTCGTGCAGCCGCTGCTGGCCCTGGCCGGCATTCCCATGGCGTTCGTGGGCGCGGTCGTCGGACACCTGGTGCTCGGCTACGAGTTCAGCAGCACCTCGGTGTTCGGCCTGCTCGCCGTCTCGGGGGTCGTCGTCAACGACACGATTCTCCTGATGTACCGGTACAACCAGATGGTTCGGGAGTCGGGCATCCCCGAGATCGCGGCCGTTTCCGCAGCCACCCGGCAGCGCGCCCGGGCGATCCTGCTCACGAGCGTGACCACCCTCGTCGGCCTGCTGCCCATCCTGTTCAGCGGCGACGAGACCATTCAGTTCCTGATTCCGCTGGTGGTGAGCGTCGCCTTCGGCCTGGTGTTCGCCGGCATCGGCCTCCTCTTCTTCCTGCCGTCGGTCATCATGCTGGTGGAGCTGGCGAAGGGGCGGCTCATCCGCCGACGGTTCGCCGGCTGACGTTGCGGCGGTCCGGCGAACTCCGATGAGCGACCGATGAGCGACACCGACAATCCGACCGCCCCCGCGAAGGGATCGGCATCGCTGATCGAGTACTTCGCGCGCAATCACATCGCGGTGTACCTGATCACCTTCCTGCTGCTGGTGCTCGGAGGCTTCGCGATCTTCAACAGCACCATCGAGCGCTATCCCGAACTGGACCTGCGGACGATTGCCGTGAACGTGCCCTACGACGGCGCGACGCCGCGGGAAGTCGAAGAGGACATCATCCGCCGCGTCGAGGAGAGCATCGTCGGGCTCGACGGGGTGGACAGGATCACCTCGAATGCCTGGGAGGATCGGGCCGAGATCCTCATCGAGCTCCGGCAGTGGGTCGACTCCGTCTCCAGGCTCGAGATCGTGCGCACGGCCGTGGACCGCATCGAGGACTTTCCTCCCCCGAACGCCGATCCTCCGGAAGTGGTCCGCAAGGAGATCGTGAGGGAAGTCGTGTTCCTGGCGGTCACGTCGGAGACGGCCGGCGAGGATGAACTTCGACGCACGGCGGAGGACCTGCGCGAACAGCTCCTGCTGTTGCCCCATGTCGGCCTCGTCGAACTGATCGGCGCCCGGGACCGGGAAATCCAGTTCGACGTCGACGAATCGCAACTGCGCCGCCATCACCTGACCATCGACCAAGTCAGGGCCCTGGTTCGACTGGCGACGGTGAACCTGACCGGAGGCAGCATCCGCACCGAGTCCGGGACCATCGTCATGAGCATGATGGACAAACGGCTCCGGGGAGAGGAGTTCCGGGACATCGTCATACTCAGCCGACCGGATGGCGCCATCGTCCGGCTCGGCGACATCGCGACGGTCCGCGACGGATTCGTCGACGATCCCCTGATCAACACCGTGAACGGCGTGCCGGCGGTCTTCGTGCACGTCCAGGCGCCCCCGCGCGCGAACCCGGACGACGTCATGGCGGAAGTGGAGCGCTTCCTGCCCGGCTTCGAGGCGCCCCCCGGGACGTCGGTCGAGTTGTGGCTCGACGAAACCTACAAGATCAAGAAGCCGGTGCAGTCCGTCGCCAACAACAGCGTGATCAGCGCGGTGCTGGTGTTCGTGGTGCTGGTACTCCTTTTCGATCTGCGCGTCGGGGTTTGGATCGCAAACGCCTACCCGCCCCCGAAAAGCGGTGCCTAAAAAAACATAAACTTCATGGTTGTATCCATAAGATGGTAATTCTAATGGGGCAAGCCGT
>JAPPHP010000322.1:0-2637 GCA_028821035.1 Gammaproteobacteria bacterium
GGGAGTTTGAAAGGGGCGATGTTTCGTTGCGCAGGGATGCCCGCCGCCGAAGCCTCGCCTCGCGAATGATTAGGGCGATGTTTCGTTCGAGGTGGGCTCGCGTTGCCGGGGTTCGCGCAGGCGGCGGTCTGACGCTCTCCCGCGAGATCCCGTTGCCCGAGCCGGGGGCGGTGCTCGGCGCGGCGCCCGCCCGCTTGACAGCGGGCGCCGCGCACCGGCGTCGTCGGCCGGTCGCGGTCGGGGCGACCCGGGTCAATTCGACCTGCCTGCGCCGCTGCAGCTGGCCTCCCCGATTGATTGGGGCGATGTTCTGCTGCGCGGTGGGTGTCTGTCGCCAGTCTGGCTCTCGTGACGGACGCGCAGCCCGGACGAGGAGCGTTTTCCACGGGCCGTCCACGGGCGCGGTCCCCCGAAACAGTAGAGCGCCGGTGGGCGGGCGGTGGGAAACACGGGGCGGCGCGGGCGGCCGCGGGTGGTGCGGAGCGCTAGTTGGCGGCGCCGGAGTATGCGGAGACGGCGAGCGCGGCCTGCCCGGCGGCTCCCTCGCCGGCGGTGACGACTTCCCAGGCGTCGTCGACGCGCAGGAGGGCCCGGGCGAGCTTGTTGTTCAGGGCGTGGCCGGACATGTAGCCCTCGAACGCCCCGATCACGGGCTTGCCGAGCAGGTAGAGGTCGCCGATCGCGTCGAGCACCTTGTGCTTGACGAATTCGTCCTCGTAGCGGAGCCCTTCCGTGTTGAGGATGCGCGCGTCGTCGATGCCCACGGCGTTCTCGAGGCTGGAACCCAGGCAGCGGTTGATGGCCTGGGCCTTCTCGAGTTCGTCGATGAGCCCGAAGGAGCGCGCTCGGCTTACCTCGGCCACGTAGGAGGTGGCCCCAAAGTCGACCTCGACGCGCTTGGGATAGCGGTTGAAGACCGGGTGGTCGGCCACGAAGGTGTACGCCGCGCGAAAGCCGTCGTAGGGACGCAGAGCCGCGGTAGCGCCGCCCTGGGACACCTCGATCTCGCGGGTGATGCGCACGAACTGCCGCGGTGCGGACAGTTCCTGGATGCCGATCCCCTCGATCAACTGCACGAACGGCGCGGCGCTGCCGTCCATGATCGGCACTTCCTCGTCGGACAACTCCACCACGAGGTTGTCGATGCCGAGCCCCCACAGCGCGGACATCAGATGCTCCACGGTGGCGACCTGTACGCCGTTCTCCAGGATGCTCGTCGACAGGGTGGTGTCGGAGACGTTTCGCGCCAGCGCCCTTACCACCCGGGGACGTCCCAGGTCGGTGCGCACGAAACGGATACCGGTATCGGCCGGAGCCGGACGCAGGGTCATTGCGACTTTCTTGCCCGTGTGTACGCCCACGCTGAGGGCGTATACCGGTGCCCGAATGGTCCGCTGACACAGCATCTCAAACGCTCACTACTACTCGAGTCGGGTTTCGAATCGGGTTCGAATCCGATGCCGAAGTTGCGATCATACACACGCGCGGGGCCAAAATGAAGAAAAAATGGAGAGAAAATCGATGAATCCGGCAGAGAGAGCCCTCAGCCGGGGAGCGCGAGGGGCCTGCCCCTCGCAAGAAGCCACCCCGCCGGCCGGAACGCATGTCCTGTGCGTCGCTCCCATGATGGCCTGGACTGACCGCCATTGTCGCGCATTCCACCGCGTCCTGGCGCCGCACGCGCGGCTCTATACCGAGATGGTGACGGCGGACGCGGTACTGCACGGGCCGGCCGAACGCCTGCTCGCCTTCGACCCGAGCGAGCATCCCGTGGCCCTGCAGCTCGGCGGGTCGGAACCCGGGGCGCTGGCCCGCTGCGCCGCGCTGGCGCAGGAGCGCGGTTTCGACGAGATCAACCTGAACGTGGGATGCCCGTCGCCGCGCGTGCAGCGCGGCGCGTTCGGCGCTTGCCTGATGCTCGAACCGCGGCGGGTGGCGGCGTGCCTGGCGGCGATGCGCGACGCGTGCGCGGTACCGGTCACGGTGAAGTGCCGGCTGGGCGTGGACGGTCACGACGACTATCCGTTCCTGCGGGACTTCGTCGGCGCCTGCGTGGACGCCGGGGTGAACACGTTCGCGGTGCATGCCCGCATCGCGGCCCTGAGCGGCCTGAGCCCCGCCCAGAACCGCACCGTCCCGCCGCTCCGTTACGGGCGCGTCCGCCGGCTCAAGCAGGAGTTTCCCGGACTCGCGGTGGTGCTGAACGGCGGAATCCGAGATACCGCGGCCGCCGTCGAGGCCCTGAGCTGGGCCGACGGTGTCATGGTGGGGCGCGGCGCCTACCGGAACCCGTGGTGGCTGGCCCGGCTCGAGCAGGAGCTGTTCGGCACGGACCTGCCGGCCGGCCCGCACGCCGTGCTCGAACGCTACATCGCGGAGTACGTGGAAGGCGCCCTCGCGGGCGGCGTGCGCCTGCAAGACATCGCCCGTCATCTCCTCGGCCTCTTCAACGGCATGCCGGGCGCACGGGCCTGGCGCCGCCACCTGTCCGAGGAAGCCCGCCGACCCGGGGCCGGCGTCGACGTCCTCGCGGCCGCGGCGCACCGGCTGCCGGAAGCGGCCTGAACTCGGCGGGCCCGAGACCTCCCGCGGAACTTCGACCGGCCCGTCAGGACGGGCCGCGGCCGTCGGGGTGGG
>JAPPHP010000322.1:2647-6102 GCA_028821035.1 Gammaproteobacteria bacterium
GGGGCCGTTCGGCGGCCTCACGGGGGGGCCCCCCCCCCCCCCCGCGTACTTCCCCCCGCCCCGCCCGCCGGGCCCGCGGCCGTCGGGTTGCGCCGCCTCGAGCGTCGCAACGAGATCCCGGAAGGCCACGGCGTTGGACTCGTTCAGGTCCATGAGCGCGCGGTGCGCCTCGAGGACGCGGCGGCGGAGGTCCTCGGGCGTCGACTCCGCCGGCGGCAGTTCGCCCAACTGTTCCTCCTCGAGCAGCGGCTGCTCCACGATGTGGAACACGTCGTCGAAGCCCATGGTGCGCAGGACGCGGGTAATGTCGTAGTTCGTCGACACGAGGGTCGGTTTGAAGCCGAACTGCTCGCGGGCGGCGATGGAGAGCTTGGCGAGCACGCCGAGAGACGTGCTGTCGATGCCGTCCGTCCGGGTCAGGTCGACGACCACCGACTTGAAGTCCTTGTCCCGGTACATGTCGGCCAGGAAGTCGTCCACCGCGGCGCACAGGTTCACCCGCACGTCCCCGACGAATTTCAACAGGTAGATGCCGTCGCTGTCGGCGACCAGGATGCGCCCGGACAAGTCAGGCTCCGCAGGCGACCATCAGGCAGGTCATGTCGTCGGGGCCGGCCACGGCGGCGTCGACTCCGAGGGCGGACCACAGGCGGTCGATGTCGGCGCCGCACTCCACGGCCGCCTCCTGGATGCGGTGCTCCTTGCTCGCGAGCCCCGCCTCCGGGATGACCTCGAGCACGCCGTCCGAGAGCAGGACCAGGTTGTCTCCCTCCGCGAGTTCCACCCCGGCGGACTGGTACGAGACATCCTGGAACAGCCCGACCGGCTTGCCCGACAACTCGAGCAGGCGCGTGTGGCCCTCCCGGACCCGGATCGCGTGCGGGAAATGGCCGGCGTTGGCGTAGCGGAGGGCGTTCGTGCGCATGTTGACCACCCCGAGGAACATCGCGACGTGCTTGTCGATGCGGTTCTCGAGGATCTCCCGGTTGAGCGCGACGAGGATCTCCCCGGGTTCGCGCAGCATGCTCGGGCGGTACTCGCGCCGCAGGCGGCGCGAGAAGTTCTTCAGGATGACCGTGACGAAGGCCGACGACGCGCCGTGCCCCGACACGTCCGCGATGTAGAACACGAAGTGCTCGTCCGTGATCCGGAAGTAGTCCACGAAGTCCCCGGACAGCAGCAGCGACGGATGGATCCGGTGCCGCAGCCGGTAATGGTCGAGGGCCATCGGGTTGGGCGGCAGCATGCCCATCTGGATGTAGCGTCCGGCGCGCTGGTCGCGCTCGAGTTCCCCGAGTTCCCGGAACAGGTTCGGGTCGTTCGCGCGGCGCGCCCGGGAACGCCGGATGTTGCGTTCGAGCACCGCGACGAGCGCGTCGTCGCCGGCCCCGGGCCAGGGCAGGACATCCGTGAAGCCAAGCGCCATGGCCGCCGCGAGGTCCTCCGCCGCCGGTGTCCCGGCGCACGCGAGCACGGCGGGCAGCCGGTCGAGGCGGGTCGCGAAGGGTTGGACCAGCTTCGCGAGCGCGTCGCACCCGTGAAAGCCGCAGACGAACAGTTCGATGGGGTCGTTACCGGGGAGTTGCGTACCGCGTCCCCGGGTCGCGGCGTAGCCGAGTTCGTTGAGGCGTTGGACCAACGATGCGCCACTCGGCTCATCGTCATCCATCACCACGATGGACATCTCGTTTCCGTGCAGGGCGACGATGGGACGCGAACCCTACTCCTTTGCGGCCGGGACAACAACCGCCTCCGGCGGCTCCGCGATCGGCGCCACCACGTCCGCCGAGACCAGCCTCCGCAGCGTGTCCTCGCCGAAGCGAAGCACCTGCCGGCGGTCGCGCCCGAGTTCGTCCGCGAGCGCCATCAACGCCCGCCGCGCGCTGCCGGCCTCCGCGAGGAGCCCCAGCAGGCGCGTGGTCGCCGCGTTCGAGTCGAGACGGCGGACCCGGTCGTCCCGGTCGCGGCAGAGGATCAGCCAGGTCGGCGCGTCCGGTGCGGCCTCCGGCTGGAAGCCGGCGCCGATGCGATGCACCGGGAACCGGTAGTGCAGCGGCCAGGCCAGGGGCGACAACGCGAAGGCCGCGTCGAGGGACACCGGCGCGTCCCGGGCCGGCGGCGGGACCTCGTCCGACTGGATGAGGGTCGCCCGGGCCCACTCGTAGTGACACAGCTCCGCCAGGAACGGGGGATCCTCCGGGGCGTCCCGTTCCGTTTCCAGGTAGCGCAGGAACTCGGTCGAAATGTCCCGGAAGTACGGCGAATCCGACGTGTGACGCTCGATGAAGTCGCGCACCGCGGCATGCCAGTGCGCTTCCGGCAGTACCGCCAGCGCCGCGGGGAACGTCCGCGCCAGGAATCCCTCGATGTTGCGGTAGACCAGGCCCGCATAGACGGCCATGCGTTTCGGGTCCACGCCGGCGGGCGCCGGATGCCGGTCCGGGTTGCGGACGTGCGCGGCGAACGCGCGCTGCACGGCCTGGAAAGGCGGTCCGCCGTCTGTGGCCGCTGCACCGGCCTGCGTCATGCCTTCAGGCGCCAATGGCCGCGCCGCCCGCGCCGGCGCCGCCCTCCCGGGCCCGCTCCTGCAGGGCCCGGATCGTGTCCACCTCGCCGAGCAGCTTCGGCACGGGCGGGTAGTTGAAGTCCCGTTCCAGCACCGTCGGCAGGACGCCGAAGTTCGCGTAGGCGCGTTCGAGGAGCGTCCACACCTCGTCGATCACGTCCGCGCCGTGGGTGTCGATGCGCAGGTCCGGGGCTTCGACCCGGTGCCCCGCGACGTGGACGTAGGCCGCGCGCTCGCCCGCGACGCCGTCCAGGAAAACCGCCGCGTCATAGCCGAAGTTCACGCTGTTCACGTGGATGTTGTTCACGTCGAGCAGCAGTTGGCAGTCCGCGCGTTCCAGGACCGCGTTGACGAAGGCCAGCTCCTCCATCTCCTGTCCGGGGGCGGCGTAGTAGGACACGTTCTCCACGGCGATGCGCCGCTCCAGGATGTCCTGCACACGCCGGATGCGCGCCGCCACGTAGTCGACCGCCTCCTCCGTGAACGGGATCGGCATCAGGTCGTAGAGGTGTCCGTGGTCGCTGCAGTAGCTCAGGTGCTCGGAGTACACCTCGATGCCGTGCTCGTCGAGGAACGCCTTGACCTCGCGGACGAAGTCGACGTCGAGGGGCGCCGGCGAGCCGAGCGAGAGCGACAGGCCGTGGCAGACGAACGGGAATCGCTCGGTGTATTCCCGAAACGTGCGGCCGAGACGGCCGCCGACACGGATCCAGTTCTCCGGGGCGGCCTCCATGAAGTCGACCGCGCGGTCGGCATACCCCCGGTGTTAGGGCAGGTCGCCGAACAAGCCCCGGCGCCAACCCCGGCCCCCCTGGGGGCGCGCCCCCCCATCGCCCCCCACGCCGGATTCGCTTCCGCCGCCGACTGCCTTGAAAACGACTGGTACTTC
>JAPPHP010000371.1 GCA_028821035.1 Gammaproteobacteria bacterium
CGAGAACATCGACCTCCTTGCCTTGAAAGAACACGCGGCGCCCGTCGGCGAGAGACTGTCGATATTGGTCACCCGTCAGCACGTTTGAGTCTCCTCGTCACTATCAACAAGATCGCGGTGGACCGGACTCCCTGCTCAACGGCGCTGCGGACGGAAGGGCTCCGGGTCGACCGCCGGCGCCTGTCCCAGCAACAGGTCTGCAAGCATGCGCCCGGACCCGGCGGCCTGCGTCCAGCCCAATCCGCCGTGCCCGGTATTGACGTAGACGCCGGGAACGCTCGTGCGCCCGATCAGCGGCAGTCCGTCCGCGGACAGCGGCCGCAGCCCGGTGAACGGCTCCACGGTCGCCGGGTCGAGCGACCGCGCGAACTCGGGCAGGACCGCCTCCACCAGCCCCATCATGTAGGCGACGCGATCCGGGTGCAGGCGCGTGTCCGCGCCGGCGAAGTCCACCGTGCCGGCGACGCGCAGGGCGTCGCCGAGTACGTTGACGGCGGCGTGCACGCCCATGTCGGCGATGACGTGCCGCGGCCGCACCGGCCAGTCCGCGAGCGGAATGGTCAGCGCGTAGCCCTTGGCCGGGGCGACCGGCAGGCGAATGCCCAGCGGCCGGGCCAGGCGCGTGGAGTACGTGGCGGCGGCGATGACGACCGCGTCGGCCTGGAGAAGTTCCTCGGCCGTCCGTACGGAGACGCCGGAGCCGTCGCTCTCGATGCCGAGGGCGGGGGTGTCGTACCGGAAGGCGACACCCAACTCCGCCGCCCTGGCGGCCAGCCCCCCGGTGAAACGTGAGGAGTCTCCCGACTCTTCGCGGGGAAACCGGATCGCGCCTTCCAGCCGCTCGGCGATCGGCGCGAGGCTCGGCTCGTGCTGGAGCAGCGTGTCCCGGTCGAGACGTTCCCAGACCGCTCCGGCCTCCCCGAGGTGCTCGAGGAGGGGCACGTATCCGTCGAGCCCCGCGCGGTCGCGGAAGACGAACAGCGATCCGCAGGCGCGGTGCGCGTAGTCGATGCGCTCGTCTTCGCGCAGTTGGGCCATGCACTCCCGGCTGTATTGGCCGAGTTCGCGGTTGCGGGTCGTGTTCCTGAGAAACGTCTCGGCGTTGGCGGCCCGCAGGAACCGCAACCCCCAGGGGACCAGCCGCAGCAACTGGGACGTGCGCAGGAGCTTGGGCGCGGTCTTCCGGTTCGCGCCGAGGCTCTCCCACCACCACCCCGGCAACGCCCGCAGGACGCCCGGCCGGTTCCACGGTTCCGGGCACTCGAACTGCAGGTAGCCGCCGTTGCCGAAACTCGCCTCGAGGGCGGGGCCGGAGTTGCGCTCCAGCACGGTCACCCCGGCGCCGGCGCGCGCGAGGTAATACGCGGTGCAGACTCCCTGCAGCCCGGCGCCGACGACGATCACGTGCGTGGACATGAGCGGCAACCTCCCTTAGTGGAAGAACAGTCTCCGCAGCGCGTCTCCCGGATCCTCCGCGCGCATGAACGCCTCGCCGACGAGGAATGCCTCTACGCCGGCGTCGCGCAGCCGCCGCACGTCCTCGGGAGCATGGATGCCGCTCTCGGTAACCACGGTGACCTCCGGAGGAATGGCAGGCAGCAGGGCGAGCGTCGTATCCAGCGTCGTCTCGAAGGTCTTGAGGTCCCGGTTGTTGATGCCGACCAGCGTCGGCCCGAGGGCCAGGGCCGTCTCGACCTCCGCGGCGTCGTGCACCTCGACCAGGACGTCCATGCCGAGGTCCCGCGCGAGCGCGTCGAACTCGGCGAGCCGGGCCGGGTCCAGCGCCGCGACGATGAGGAGGATGCAGTCGGCGCCGAGCGCGCGCGACTCGAACACCTGCCAGGCATCGATGACGAAGTCCTTGCGCAGGGCAGGGAGTGCGGTGGCGTCCCGGGCCGCCGTCAGGTAGGTGTCGTGGCCCTGGAAGTAGCGCTCGTCGGTGAGGACGGAGAGGCAGGCGGCCCCGGCGGCCTCGTAGGCGCGGGCAATATCGCCGGGCTCGAAGTCCGGTCGGATCACGCCCTTGCTCGGCGAGGCCTTCTTGATCTCCGCGATAACGCCGGGGCGATGGGTCCGCAGGGCCGCGGCGAACTGCCGTGGCGGGGCCGACGCCTCGGCCGCCGAACGCATCTCCGGGAGAGGTCGTGCCCGTGCCCGTTCGGCCACTTCGCAGGCTTTGTGGGCGAGGATCTCGTCGAGAATCGTCATCCGTTGGCGATGAGACGTGACATCCTGACGAGTTCGTTCAGGCGCTCGCGGGCCTGGCCCGAGGCGATGACGTCCTGCGCCATCGTCACGCCGTCCGCAAGGCTCAGCGTCACGCCCGAGGCATAGATCGCCGCCCCCGCGTTCAGCGCGACGATGTCGGCCGCCGCCTCGTCGGTTGCATCGAGCGCCGCCTCGACCAGCGCGAGGCTCGCGGCCGGCGAATCGGCCCGGAGACCGTCGACGTCGTGGCGGGCGAGACCGAAATCCGCGGGCTCGACGTCGTACTCGGTGATCGTCCCTGCGTCGAGTTCCACCACGTGGGACACGCCGGCGATCGACAGTTCGTCGAGGCCGTCCGCGTGCACGACCAGCACGCGCTCGGCCCCGAGCAGCGCGGCGACCTCGGCGAGGGTGCGCTGCCATTCGCGGGAGAACACGCCGATGACCTGGCGTCTCGCGCCAGCCGGGTTGGTCAGCGGCCCGAGCACGTTGAACACCGTGCGCACCCCGAGTTCGCGGCGCACGGGCCCCGCGTGGCGCATGGCGCCGTGGTGCACCTGCGCGAACAGGAAGCCGACGCCGACCTCCGTGATGCAGCGGGCGATCTCGTCCGGCGCGAGGTCGAGGGACACGCCGGCGGCCTCGAGCACGTCGGCGCTGCCGCTCCGGCTCGTCATGCCCCGGTTGCCGTGCTTGGCGACGTGGGCGCCGGCGGCCGCGGCGGCGAACGCGGCGGCCGTGGAGATATTGAACAGCTTCGCCGTTCCGCTGCCGCCGGTGCCGCAGGTGTCGACCAGGTGCGGCACGTCGACGTCTACCTTGGTCGAGACGGCGCGCATCGCAAGGGCGGCGCCCGCGATCTCGTCGTTGGACTCGCCGCGCATGCGCAGGGCGATCAGCAGCCCGGCGATCTGGGCGGGGGTCGCCTCGCCGGCCATCACGATGCCGAAGACCGCGCGCGCCTCGTCGCGCGTGAGCCGTTCGCCGGCGGTCAGCCGCTCGAGCGCGTCCTGCATGTTCATGGGCAGACTCCGCCGGGTCGGTGAAGGCTCAATTATCTCCCGCGCCGCTGCCTTCTCCCAAGGAAGCTCCCAAGGAAGGAGCGAGGAAGTTGCGCAGCACGTCGTGGCCGACGGGCGTCATGATCGACTCGGGATGGAACTGCACGCCCTCGACGGCGTGTTCGCGGTGCCGCAC
This sequence comes from Gammaproteobacteria bacterium, assembly GCA_028821035.1. Lineage (GTDB taxonomy): Bacteria > Pseudomonadota > Gammaproteobacteria > Pseudomonadales > Azotimanducaceae > VXNE01. Next base: position 3,406 of record JAPPHP010000371.1, read on the forward strand.
GCCCATGATCTCGTCCGGCGTGCCGTCGTCGCGGGTCGTCCAGGCGGTGACCTCGAGGCACTCGGGCAAGGTCTCCCGCGCGACCACGAGCGAGTGGTAGCGCGTGGCCTGGAACTCCGCGGGGAGTCCGGCGAAGACACCCCGGCCGTCGTGGGCAATCGTGGAGAGCTTGCCGTGCATCACCTCGCGCGCCCGCACGACGTCGCCGCCGTAGGCCTGGCCGATGCTCTGGTGCCCCAGGCAGATGCCGAGGATCGGCACGGTGCCCCCGAAGCGGCGCACCACGTCGACGGAGATGCCCGCCTCGTTCGGCGTGCAGGGACCGGGTGAGATGACGATCCGCTCGGGCGCCAGGCGTTCGATGTCGTCGACGCCGATCTCGTCGTTGCGGTGCACGGCGACACGGGCGCCGAGTTCGCCGAGATACTGGACCACGTTGTAGGTGAACGAATCGTAGTTGTCGATCATCAGGAGCATCGGTTCGGTCTCCCAGGGTTCAGGCGCGGGCCACGAGGAGCGTGACTTCCTGCGTGAGCACCACGGCGCCGTCGTCGTCGGTGACGGTGTCGGCCAGCGTCAGGATACCGACATCCGGGCGGCTGCCCGACGGCCGCTTGCGGACGCAGCGCGTCTCGTAGGTGAGCGTCGCCCCGGCGCGCGCGGGACTGGGCAGGCGCAGCTTGTCCTTGCCGAGCATCGCGACGACCGCGATGCGGTCCTCGTGATCGAAGAATAGCCGCGTGCAGACGGCGAAGAGATGCGCGGACGACGCGACCAGGCCGCCGAAGACAGATTCGGCGGCTGCCGCGGCATCCGTATGGAAAGGTTGCGGGTCCCAGTCCGCCGCGAAGTCGACGATGGCGTCGTCGGTCAGCGTCCAGGTGCCGACGACCGAGCGGTAGTCGTCGGGGATGTCGTCGAAGAAGCGCATGGCCCGCGCTAAAGCGGCTGGGCAGCCAGTCCGAGGTCCTCGAACATCTCCATGTCGTCGTTGAACTCCGGGTTCGGCGTCGTCAGCAGCCGGTCTCCGCAGAAGATGGATCCGGCGCCGGCCATGAAGCAGAGCGCCTGGGCCTCCTCGCTGAGTTCCGTGCGTCCGGCGGACAGTCGGATGACCGAACCCGGCATCATGATGCGCGCGACGGCGACGCAGCGCACGAGTTCGAGCGGCGGGAGGGTGTCGGTCCCGTAGAGGGGCGTCCCCTCCACCTGTACGAGGTTGTTGATGGGGACGGACTCCGGATGCTCGGGCAGGTTCGCGAGCTGCGCCAGCAGGCCGGCCCGGTCGGTACGGCTTTCGCCCATGCCGACGATGCCGCCGCAACACACCTTCACCCCCGCGGCGCGCACGTGCGCGAGGGTGTCGAGCCGGTCCTGGTAGTTGCGCGTGGTGATGATCTCGCCGTAGTACTCGGGCGACGTGTCCAGGTTGTGGTTGTAGTAGTCGAGTCCTGCCTCGGCGAGTTCCGCGGCCTGCTCGCCCGTCAGCATGCCGAGAGTCACGCAGGTCTCCATGCCGGTCGCCTTCACCGCGCGGACCAGTTCCGACACCCTGTGCGTCTGCGAGTTGGTCGGCGCCCGCCAGGCGGCGCCCATGCAGAAGCGCGTGGCGCCGGCCGCCCGCGCCCGTCCGGCGGCGGTCACGACATCCTCGACGGGCAGCACGTTGTGCGTGTCCACGCCGGTGTCGTAGTGCACGCTCTGGGGACAGTACTTGCAGTCCTCGGGGCAGCCGCCCGTCTTGATGCTGAGCAGCGTGCTGATCTGCACTTCGTTCGCGGGATGTCGACGCCGGTGGGTGGCCTGCGCCTCGAACAGGAGGTCGTTCAGCGGGCGCCCGAACAGGGCCAGCACCTCGTCGACGGTCCAGTCGTGCCGGAATTCCTGAGCGGACAAGCTATAGTCCCCGAATGCGAAACGGGCAGCCTACCGAAACGGGGTGGGGCGTGCCATCGGGCTTCGGGAAGGCTTCGGGGAGGAGAGGAACAGGCTCCATGAAGGGATTGGTGCAGGCGGCGATGCTCGCGATCACGGTCTACGTGGGGCTCTGCGCGTTCCTCTTCCTCATGCAGCAGCGGCTCATCTTTCACCCGCGTCCGGTCGGTCACGTGCCCGTCGGCCCGCAGTTCGAGCCGGCGACGGTCCGGAGCGGGGAGGTCACCCTGCGCGGCTGGATCGTCAAGGAAGAGTCCGAAGGACCGGTAGTCATCTACTTCGGGGGCAATGCCGAAGACGTCTCGGGGCGTCTCGGCGACTTCGCGGCCCTTGATGCGACGACGGTGCTGATCAGCTACCGGGGCTACGGCGGGAGCGACGGTGTCCCGACCGCGAGCGACCTCGTCCGCGACGCGGGCGTGGTCGTCGAGACGATGCGGGAGCGTTTCGGCGAAGCGCGAGAACTGATCCTGTTCGGGCGCAGCCTGGGCGCGGGTATCGCCGCCCTGGCGGCCGGCGCCGTCCCGGTGGACGGGCTGATCCTGCTGAGCCCGTACGTCAGCATCGCGCGCATCGCCCAGCAGCGCTTCCCGGTGTTCCCGGTGCGATGGCTGCTCCGCCACGACATCGACGCCTCGACGGTGGCGGCGAGCCTGCCCGAGCGCTTGCTCGTCCTGTACTCCCGCCACGACAACGTCGTGCCGACGGCCGAGTCCCGCGCGTTCGT
>JAPPHP010000384.1 GCA_028821035.1 Gammaproteobacteria bacterium
TGTCGACCTGGCGGGCATGGTGCGGGGCGCGGGCCTCAAGAACTCCCGGGAAGTCGTCGACTATCTCGCGGGCCGGTTCCTGTCCGTGGCGCCCGACGAAGCCGCGCTACAGAGGCTCTCGGAACTGCTTGCTTCCGAACTGGGGACGGACGACATCGAAACGGCACAGACATGGCTCGAGGAGCCGCTGCGCATCGTGCTGCACGCGCTCCTCAGCCTGCCGGAATACCAACTGGGGTAAGAGGCATGGTGAGCGAAAAACTGCTGCCGGGACTCAGCCGCCGACGGCTGATGCAGGGGATTGGAGCCGGTGGGCTGGCGAGCGTCGCGCCCTGGCTGCACGCGACGCGGACCGGAGTCGACCGCGGCGACCGGGTGCTCGTCGTCTTCGAGCTGTCCGGGGGCAACGACGGCCTCAACACCGTGGTCCCCCACGGGGACGACGCGTACTACCGGCAACGCCCGAACATCGGGATTCGCCCGGGGGACCTCCTCGAACTCGACGACCACTACGGCTTCAACCCGGGGATGCTGGGTTTCCAGCGGCTGTGGCGCACCGGGGACCTGGCGGTGGTGCACGGGTGCGGCTACGACAACCCGTCGTACTCCCACTTCACGTCGATGGCCTACTGGCACACGGCGGCGCCGAACGGCGGCGACGAGTTCGGCTGGATGGGCCGCCTGGCGGACGCACTCGACCCGGCCGGATCGCCCAACTTCCTGATCAACGTCGCCTCGTCGCAGTCTCTGGCGGTCAAGAGTCGGCTGCACGCCCCGGTGGTGTTCGACGATCCCGAGCGGTTTCGGCGAAAAGCCTTCGCCTCGACGCGAGCGTTGATCGACGCGCTGCCGGACCCTCGGGACGGCGGCAATGCGAGCCGCGCCTATCTGCGGGACGTGGCGCGGAGCGCGCGGGAAGGCGCTCGCCTCGTCCGCGCGGCCTGGGCGAAGTACGACTCGCCGGTGGACTACGGCATCGCGCCGCTCGACCTCCAGAAGGTCGCGGCCTGCATCGACGGCGGCCTGCCGGCGCGCCTGTACTACGTGTCGTTCCGCAACAACTCCTTCGACACGCACGTGCAGCAGCCGGCGCTGCACCAGCGGCTGCTCTCGTACGCCTGCGACGCCATCCACGGGTTCATCCGGGACATGGAGCGGCTCGGCCACGGGGACAGGGTGGCGGTGATGGCCTTCTCCGAGTTCGGCCGGCGCGTGCCCGAGAACTCCAACCTCGGTACGGACCATGGCGCGGCCAACCTGATGTTCCTCGCCGGGAAGCCGGTGCGGGGCGGACACTACGGCGAACCTCCAAGTCTTACCGACCTCGAGGAAGGCGACAATCTCCGCGCCACTGTCGACTTCCGCCGGGTCTATGCAACCGCCATCGACGGCTGGCTCAGGAGCGGCGGCGCATCCAGGGTGCTGAAAGCGGACTTCGCGCCGCTTCCAATCTTCGCGTAGCGGACTGAAAGGAGCCTGACGCCATGAGTGACGCACGTCTCTCGTTCGACCACGTCCACATCCTCAGCGAGGACCCCCACGCGTCGGCGCGGTGGTACGAGGAGATTCTCGGCGGGACCATCAAGGGGGACTACGTGCTGCGGGAGGCCCCGCAGATCAACGTCATCGTGGGCGGCGTGTCCGTCCTGATCCGGGGGCGGCGTCCGGGCGAGGAGCCAGGCGAGCCGCGGGCCATGCGTCACTTCGAGGACTACTCGAGCCACGACGAATGGGGTACGGACCATTTCGGCTTTCGCTTCCAGGGCGATCTTGCCGCGTTCTGGGAGGAACTCCGGGCAAAGGGGGCCACGTTCTCGGTAGAGCCGTGGGAGTTCGCGCCCGGGGCGCTGATCTGCTACCTGGCGGCGCCGGACGGGGTCAGCATCGAGCTGGTGCAGGCACGACAATGACGGCACGGTTTCGGGCGCGCTGCGCCGCGTTCATGGGCGTGCTGGGCATCGCCGCGGCCGCCACCGGGGCGGAGCCGGTCGAGACCGACGCGCACCGCTTCGAGGAAGTGGCGGACGGCGTCTTCCTCGCGCAGACGAAGGCGCCGCTGTTCAACAGCAACTCGCTGGTGGTGGTGAACGCCGAGGACGTGCTGGTCGTCGACACGCACATCACGCCACGCATGGCACGGGAACTGATCGCCTCCATCGGCGAGATCACGAGCAAGCCGATCACCACGCTCGTCAACACCCACTTCCATTACGACCATGCCCACGGCAACCAGGCCTTCGGGCCGGATGTGGCCATCATCGGGCACGAGTACACCCGCATGAAGATGGCCGGAGACCCCCTGGCGGAGGGCACGTTCCAGCGGGGCAAGGTGGGAGACGAGCGCCAGCTTGCCGGGTTGCAGGAGCAACTGGCCGCATCCTCGGACGCGGAGGAACGGGCCGCGATCGAGACGCGCATCGGCTGGGTGAAGAAGCGCATCGAGGCGACGGCGGAGATCGCGCCCGTGCCGCCGGACGTGACGCTGAACGAGCGCATGACGCTGTTTCGCGGGGACCGCGAGATCCAGCTTCACTTCTTCGGGAGGGCGCACACCGCGGGCGACATCTCGGTCTACCTGCCGCGCGAGAAGGTGCTCTATAGCGGTGACATGATGTTCGCGGGGATCTCCTGGCTCGGCGATGGCTACGTCAACGAGTGGCCGGAGACCCTCGAACGGGCCAAGGCGCTCGACTTCGAGCTGGTGGTCCCCGGTCATGGACCGCCGTTCTCCGACCGGAGCCGGATCGACCTCGTCCAGGCGTACTACCGGGACCTTTGGTCAGGTGTCGCGGCGTTGCATGCGCAGGGCGTGGACGCCGCGTCGGCCGCGGCCACGGTGGACCTGACGCACCACGGCGCTCTCGGCGTCGAACAGGTCGGCGCCGATCCGCTGGCGGTGGAGCGGATCTACGCGCTGCTGGAGGGAGCCGAGTAAGGACCCTCGGCTTCCCGTCCGTTCCGTCACACATGTCTCGTAACGGCCGACTCTTTGCCAAATGGGGGAAGGGTTCCTTGCGGGGCCACCGGAGGCAGGGCGAATGGCGGTCGCAGTTTGCGCAGACGTTCCAGTGCCGGCGCTTCGAAGCGAGCGGGTGAATATGGGCAGGGGTGAGACAGTACTGGACGGCTGAGGGAACGTGTGGAGCGTATAGGGCGGATCCTCGCAGTCTCCGTGACAGGGATCGAAGCCCGCGAGGCCCGAGACCCGGCTTGCCGGGGCTCGGTGCGTAGCACGAGAGCCCGGCCCCGAAGGGGAGTCGCCCCGTGCCGGTAGACGCGTCCGAGAATGGTCCACTTCGGATTGACAGCGGACCCCTCTACGGCTGTTTTGCCCGGAGTAACCACGCTTCGGCGTGATTGCCGACCCCATGTGGGCGGCAGACCCTATGGCCACCATCGGTGGCCATAGCTTTATTTGGGACCCCACTTGCAGATCTGTTTCATCGACGAAGCCGGGGATCTGGAGCACTTCGAGATCCGCCCGCGCCGAACGACCAGCCCGTCCTGGTAGTAGCCGGGCTCTTCATTGACGGCGGCAGGCTGGCAAAGCTGACGCACGACTACCTCGACCTCAAGCACCGCTTTTATCCGAACCTGAACTATCCCTCAACCCGGCGTCTGGATCGGGTTCTTCCGGAGATCAAGGGCGCGGAACTGCGCAAGCATGCCACGCGAGGGAACGCGAGGCAGAAGCTGCATGCGGTGGGCTTTCTCGACCGAATCATGGGACTGCTGCGACGACACCGCGTAAGCGTGGTCGCGCGCGTGTGGATCAAGGTGCCGGGGTCGCCGTTCGAAGGCACAGCCGTGTACACGTCCTCCATCCAAGGTTTGTGTACGTACTTCGAGCACTATTTGAAGGAATGCGATGACAGCGGGTTGTGCATCGCCGATAGTCGCAGCAAGAGCAAGAATCTGAGAGTGTCTCACTCGACCTTCACCCAGAAGTTCAGCGCGGTGCCGAACTACGAGCGCTTGGTCGAACTCCCGACTTTCGGTCACAGCGACAACCATGTCGGCTTGCAGGTCTGCGACATCGTCGGCATGGTGGACGGACCCGGAGGGATGGCCTGCTTGGCCGGGATCGAGCGCGTGTCCGGGCGCGGGCTGGCGGTTGCGGCGGCGGACCTGGTGCGCCTGGAGAGAATCGGGGACGAGGTGGCGGGGGACTGCGAACGCAACGGCCGGCGTCGAAGGCGGCGATCGTGCGGCGCAGTACGTGCGGATAGGTGAACAGCCTCTCGAACATCGTGGTGTGCTCCATGGCAATCGGCACACCACGATGTCATCTCCGTTATGTTGCGACCTCGCAGCCGGTCGCCGCCTGCCTCCCTCGCTCCAGGCCACTTCGCAACATAAGCAGGTTCGCAACATAAGATGCCCGAGTTGGACACGTCCGGATCTGTGGGAGCCGGGGGTGGGCAACCTCCCTCGGCTACCCGGCGAAAACGCTCCGTGCCCCAGTTCGGCGTCGAAGACCAACGGCGCTGGGGAACCCGGGTCGGCACGGCCGGCCCGAGTGCTAAAATTGGTGAGAGATATCCGGTCCGATCAGGCCCGGCAAGAAACGGCCCTGACACTGACAGTCCTCGGAAAAATTGGCGGACAGCCCTCGTCCGCCTCCCCCCTGTTCAGCCGCCGGCCGCCGCCGCTGCCCGGCGCGCGTGCGGGACGACCTCGCTCTGTGTCTCCCGGTACGGGAACTTGTCCGTCAACCCCGCGATCACGCGATAGACGTCCGGGTTGTCGCAGTTCTGGACCATCTCCTCGGTGGTCTGTCCCGGCACGTCCTCCTGCGGCAGGGTAGCGGCGTGGCGGTGATAGACGGCGAGGCCGAGGCGCAGGCCCTCCTCCTTGCGCGGAAACGCGCCGTGCCAGGTGGCGCCGTGCCAGACGATCACGGAACCCTTCGCCGCCTCGGCCGGAATCGCGTCCTTGACCCGCTCCGGCGGAGGCGCGGGCATCCCTTCCCGGTGGGACCCCGGTACGTAGGCGAGGGCGCCGCCGGCCAGGGTGTAGTCCGTGAGACACCACGTGCTGTTGGCGGTGTGCGCGACCGCCCCCCACGGCGTCGGGGTGGCGCCCTGGTCGGCGTGTAACCCAAGCTGCGGCCCGTAGCCGAATTCGCCCTGCCACTTCACGAAGCAGTTGACGCTCGACAGGCGCGTCTGGCCGGCCATCAGGTAGTTCTGCAGGGCGAGCGACGCGGGATTCAGCGCGAGGTCGCGGAACAGGCGATCCACCTGCGTCAGCTTCTGGATCAGGAACTGCGTGGGGTTGAGCACGGCCTCCTCGAGGCCTCTCGCGCGAAGCATCTCGCGAATCTCCGGCGTGATCTCGCGCTCCGGGAATTCGACTTCCTCGAGCGGTCCTTCGTCCAGGCTGAACCGGACGCCCGTCATCTGGTGGGCGCGCTCGAGGATGCGCTCGACGATCCGGTCGATGCGCTCGAGACCGAAGGCGTTGACTTCGGGGGGCACGATGGTCAGTCCGTCCCGGTCGAGTTCGCGGGCGTACTCCTCGAGGCCGAGTTCCTCGATTTCCGGCGTGATCTGCAGCTCGCTGGTCACGTTGCCTCCTGGGTGGGGCCTGAAAGGGCGCAACGTAGCACACCTGCCTGTGGCAGCATGGTTTCGAGGAGGACGACCCATGACGAACCTGACCCTTTCGTGCGCGTTCGCCACGTCGAACGCTTCCCACGAGCATGCCGCGATCGCGGAGCGTATCGGCTACGAGCGGGCGTGGTTCTACGACTCGCCCGCGCTGTATCCGGACGTGTGGGTGCAGATGTGCCGGGCCGCGGAACGGACGGAGCGCATCGGCCTCGGCCCGGCGGTGCTGGTTCCCAATCTGCGCCACCCGATGACGAACGCCGCGGCCATCGCGACCCTGGTCGACATCGCAGGGGCGGATCGCGTGGCGGTGGCCATCGGTTCGGGATTCACCGGGCGACTGACCCTCGGTCAGCGGCCCCTGCCATGGAGCTACGTGCGCACCTACGTGGAAGTCCTTCGCGGCCTGCTGGCGGGAGACACCGTCGAGTGGGAAGACAAG
>JAPPHP010000171.1 GCA_028821035.1 Gammaproteobacteria bacterium
TTGCCGTACCGCTGCCCTATCTCGTAGAATCCCGCTCAGCCGTCGAGTCGTGGCCGACGGCTTTTTTGTACAGGAACGCTGATTGACCGCGATACTCGCGCTGGAGGACGGTAGCGTCTTTCGCGGCAGCTCCATCGGCACGTCCGGAGTTGCCGTCGGGGAGGTCGTTTTCAACACGGCCATGACCGGCTACCAGGAGATCCTCACCGACCCCTCCTACGCTCGCCAGATCGTCACGCTCACCTATCCGCACATCGGCAACACCGGTGCGAATCCGGAGGACGCCGAGTCGGACTCGGTGTGGGCGGAGGGGCTCGTGATCCGGGACCTGCCGTTGCGCACGAGCAGTTGGCGGGCGGCCCAGACCCTGCCGGAATTCCTGCGGGAGCGCGGGGTCGTGGCCATCGCCGACATCGATACGCGACGCCTGACGCGGCGCATCCGGGAGCGGGGCGCGCTCGCCGGCTGCATCATGGCCGGCCCGGAGGCCTCCGAGGCGACCGCCATCGAGAAGGCCCGCGCCTTCCCCGGCCTCGCGGGCATGGACCTGGCCCAGGTGGTGAGTCGCCAGGACGCCGCGGTCTGGGCCGAAGGCGGCTGGCGCGACGATGTCGGCTACGTGGATGGGCCGCCGCCGCGGCACGACGTCGTGGCCTATGACTTCGGCGTCAAGCGCAACATCCTCAGGCTGCTCGTCGACCGGGGCTGCCGCGTCACCCTCGTGCCGGCGCGTACCCCGGCGCGGGAAGTGCTGGCCCGGGAACCGGACGGGGTTTTCCTGTCGAACGGCCCTGGCGATCCGGATCCGTGCGACTACGCCATCGCGGCCATCCGGGACCTCGTCGAGGCGGACCTGCCCGTGTTCGGCATCTGCCTGGGCCACCAGTTGCTCGGGCTCGCGAGCGGCGCCCGGACGGTCAAGATGCCCCACGGCCACCACGGCGCGAACCACCCCGTGCGGGACCTCCGTACGGGGCAGGTGGTCATCACGAGTCAGAACCACGGGTTCGCGGTGGACGAGGCGAGCCTGCCGGACCACGTCGAAGCCACGCACCTCTCCCTGTTCGACGGCACGCTGCAGGGGCTCCGGCGTACGGACCGCCCGGCCTTCGGCTTCCAGGGACACCCGGAGGCGAGTCCGGGCCCGCAGGACTGCCGGTACCTGTTCGACGCGTTCGTCGCCTTCATGGACGAGCGGCGGCGGGCACGGGGCGATCATGCCCCGTCGTGACGACCTCCACTCCGTCCTGATCCTGGGGGCGGGGCCGATCGTCATCGGCCAGGCGTGCGAGTTCGACTACTCGGGCGCCCAGGCGTGCAAGGCCCTCGGCGACGAGGGGTACCGCGTCGTGCTCGTCAACTCGAACCCGGCCACGATCATGACGGACCCGGCCCTGGCGGACTCGACGTACATCGAGCCGGTGGAATGGCGCACCGTCGCGCGGATCATCGAGGCCGAGAAGCCTGACGCCCTGCTGCCCACGATGGGCGGTCAGACGGCGCTCAACTGCGCGCTCGACCTCGTCCGCGAAGGGGTGCTCGAAGCACACGGCGTGGAACTCATAGGCGCGAGCCAGGACGCCATCGACAAGGCCGAGGACCGCGAGCGTTTCATCGAGGCGATGCGGCGCATCGGGCTCGAGACGCCGCGCTCGGCCATCGCGCACAGCATCGAGGAGGCGCTGCAGGTGCAGAGCCGCCTCGGGTACCCCTGCATCATCCGGCCCTCGTTCACGCTCGGCGGCAGCGGCGGCGGGGTGGCCTACAACCGCGAGGAGTTCCTGGAAATCTGCGCCCGGGGCCTCGATCTCTCGCCGACGAACGAACTGCTGATCGACGAGTCGCTTCTCGGTTGGAAGGAGTTCGAGATGGAGGTGGTCCGGGACAAGCGCGACAACTGCATCATCGTATGCTCCATCGAGAACGTCGACCCGATGGGCGTGCACACCGGGGACTCCATCACCGTCGCGCCGGCGCAGACCCTCACCGACAAGGAGTACCAGCGCCTGCGCAACGCCTCCATCGCGGTGCTGCGCGAGATCGGCGTCGAGACCGGGGGGTCGAACGTCCAGTTCGCCGTGGACCCGGAGACGGGGCGCATGGTCGTGATCGAGATGAACCCGCGCGTGTCGCGGTCGTCGGCGCTCGCGTCGAAGGCGACCGGCTTCCCCATCGCCAAGGTCGCGGCGAAGCTCGCCGTAGGCTACACGCTCGACGAACTCGCCAACGACATCACGGGGGTGACGCCGGCGTCCTTCGAGCCGGCCATCGACTACGTCGTCACCAAGGTGCCGCGCTTCACTTTCGAGAAGTTCAGCCAGGTGTCGGACCGCATCACGACGCAGATGAAGTCCGTCGGCGAGGTCATGGCGATCGGCCGGACGTTCAAGGAGTCCTTCCAGAAGGCGCTCCGGGGCCTGGAGACGGGCATGACGGGCCTCAACCCGGTGCTTGCGGGCGACACGGCCGAAGAGCGGGAGCGACGGTTGGCGCGGGAACTGTCGAGTCCGGGAGCCGACCGCATCTGGTATGTCGGGGACGCCTTCCGGGGCGGCGCCACGGTGGCCGACGTCTTCGAGGCCACGGCCATCGACCCGTGGTTCCTGGCGCAGATCGAGGATCTCATCGCCAGCGAAGCGGGCGTGACGTCGCTGGACGACCTGACCGCGGAGTCGCTATGGCGGCTCAAGCGCGACGGCTTCTCCGACGAACGGCTCGCGGAACTCGCGGGTTGCGGCGAGGACGCGATCCGCGCGCGGCGGCTGGAACTCGGCGTCAAGCCCGCCTTCAAGCGGGTCGACACCTGCGCGGCGGAGTTCCCTGCCAGCACGGCGTACCTCTACTCCACCTACGAGGAGGAGTGCGAGGCGGACCCGACCGACGCGCGCAAGATCATGGTGCTCGGTGGCGGGCCGAACCGCATCGGGCAGGGGATCGAGTTCGACTACTGCTGCGTCCACGCCGCCCTCGCCATGCGGGAGGACGGCTTCGAGACCATCATGGTCAACTGCAACCCCGAAACCGTCTCCACGGACTACGACACTTCCGACCGCCTCTACTTCGAGCCGGTCACCCTCGAGGATGTGCTCGCTATCGTGGACGTGGAGCGACCCCATGGGGTCATCGTCCAGTTCGGTGGCCAGACGCCCCTGAAGCTGGCCGACAGTCTGCACGCCGCGGGCGTACCGATCATCGGGACGCCGCCGGATGCGATCGACCGCGCGGAGGACCGCCAGCGCTTCCAGGCGGTGGTGGACCGCCTCGGACTCAGGCAACCCTCGAACCGGACCGTGGAGAGCGTCCCCGAGGGCCTTGCCGCGGCGGGGGAGATCGGCTTCCCCATCGTAGTGCGGCCGTCTTACGTGCTCGGGGGACGGGCGATGGAGATCGTCTACTCGGAGGCCGAGCTGCGGCGCTATCTCGGCGATGCGTTCGCCGTCTCGCATTCGGGCCCGGTGTTGCTCGACCGGTTTCTCGACCAGGCCGTAGAAGTCGACGTCGATGCGGTCTGCGACGGCGAGCGCGTGGTGATCGGCTCGATCATGCAGCACATCGAGCAGGCCGGCGTGCACTCCGGCGATTCGGCGTGCTCGCTGCCGCCCTATCGGCTGGCGGACACCGTGCAGGACGAGATCCGGCGCCAGGTCCGGGCCATCGCGCTCGAACTCGGGGTGATCGGCCTGATGAACGTGCAGCTCGCGGTACAGGACGAGGCCGTCTACCTGCTCGAGGTCAACCCCCGGGCGTCGCGCACCGTGCCGTTCGTGTCGAAGTGCATCGGCGTGTCGTTCGCCAAGATCGCGGCGCGCTGCATGGCCGGCGTGTCCCTGGACGCCCAGGGGTTCACGGAAGAGGTCGTGCCCTCGTACTTCGGGGTCAAGGAGTCGGTCTTCCCGTTCGCCAAGTTCCCGGGGGTCGACCCGATCCTGGGCCCGGAAATGAAATCCACGGGCGAGGTGATGGGCGTCGGCGAGTCCTTCGCGGAAGCTTTCGCCAAGGCCTCCCTCGCCGCCGGCGAGACCCTGCCGCAAGGCGGCAACGCGTTCGTCAGCGTGAAGACGTCGGACCGCCCGTTCGTCGGCGCCATCGGCCGCCAACTCCTGGAACTCGGCTTCGAGATCTCGGCGACCCGGGGCACGGCGCGCGCATTGCGGGAGGCGGGCGTGCCGTGCCGGATCGTCAACAAGGTGACCGAGGGCCGTCCCGACGTCACCGACATGATGAAGAACGAGAAGATCGACCTGATCGTCAACACCACCGAGGGGCGCCGGTCCATCGCGGACTCGTCGGTGATCCGCAAGCTCGCGCTGCTGCACAAGGTGTGCTACACGACCACACTTGCGGGCGGGGAGGCGTTCTGTATCGCCATGCGACACGGCGCGGTGGACCGGGTGCGGAGACTGCAGGACCTGCATGGGGCCACCCGGCGGGAAGCCGGGTCGGCCGCGCCGTCATGACGACCCCCATGACGCCGGAGGGCGAGCGCCGGTTGCGCGAGGAACTCGCGGAGCTCAAGAACGTCGCGCGGCCGAACATCGTGCGCGAGATCGCCGAGGCGCGCGGCCACGGCGACCTGCGCGAGAACGCCGAGTACCACGCGGCGAAGGAACAGCAGGGCTTCATCGAGGGACGCATCCGCGAGGTCGAGGGCAAGCTGGCCGACGCGCAGGTCATCGACATCACGCGCATCGGGCGCACCGGCCGTGTCGTCTTCGGCACGACGGTGACGCTGGAGGACTGCGACAGTGGCGAGACCGTGCGTTACCAGATCGTGGGCGAGGACGAGGCCGACCTCGGGGTCGGCAAGATCTCCTTCCTGTCGCCCATCGGCCGGGCGATGATCGGCAAGTCGGAAGAGGACTCGGTCGTGGTGACGACGCCCAACGGAGAACGGGAGTACGTCATCGACCGGGTCGAGCACCTGTAGCGCCCGGCCCGGGACGCTACAGGTAACGCGCGACGTTGGACAGTGCCGGCCTGGCCTCGGGGTTCGCGCGATACAGCACGACGACCTTGCCGATCCGTTGCACCAGCGTAGCCCCCGAGCGCTCGCGGAGATCCTCGATGACCGCCCGGCGCGCGGCGCGGTCATCCATGTGCAGGCGAACCTTCACGAGTTCGTGGTCGGTGAGCGCGCGGTCGAGTTCGCGCACGGCGTTGTCGGTGGCGCCGCTTTCCCCGATCGTGACGATCGGGTCGAGGTGGTGCGCCAGGCCGCGCAGCGTTCGGATGTCCATGGGGCGAGGTGTCAGGCGGGCCGGTAAGCCGGCGAATGTTACACGTGCCCGCGGGTGGCCGCGCGTGGCGGGCGGGCCGGCCCCATGACCCGCCGGTCTCCCCGGCGGACCTCCCGGCTGACCAAGTCGAGTGCGGCATGGCTCGCGCGCCAACGCCGCGATCCGTACGCCGGCCGCGCGGTATCCCGCGCCTACTTCAAGCTCGAGCAGCTCGACGCCAGGTTCCGGCTCACCGGGCGGGACAGGGTCGTGCTCGAACTCGGCGCCGCTCCGGGCGGCTGGACCGAGTACCTCGGCCCGCGCTGCCGCCTGGTGGTCGCGTGCGACCTGCTGCCACTGGCCGCCGTTCCGGCCGGCGTTCGCACGGTCCTGGGCGACGCGCGGGAACCCTCGACACAGCGCCGCATCCTGGCAACGGCCGGTGTGTCCGCGGAGCGACCCTTCGACGTTGTATTGTCGGACATGGCCCCCAATATCAGTGGCAACAGGGTGCGCGATCAGGCGGTGACGCTGGAACTCGTGGAGTGCACGCTCGGTCTCGCCGAACGGTGGCTCAGGCCCGGTGGCCGGGTGGTCGTGAAGACGTTCCACGGCGCGGGGTTCGACGACCTCGTCCGCGATGTGCGCGCGCGTTTCGCCGACGTGGTCATGGCGAAACCCGGCGCCTCCCGGGGCGGCTCCCGCGAGGTCTATGCCACCGGGCGATATGGAGTAGAATGAGCGGCACCGCTCACCCGACACAGAGGGTAAGCGTTTGAACGATATGGGAAAAAACCTCCTGCTTTGGCTCATCGTCGCAGCCGTGCTGC
>JAPPHP010000118.1 GCA_028821035.1 Gammaproteobacteria bacterium
CAGGCGAGGTTCTCGAAGGAATCGGACAACGCACCGGCGTCTGCTACCTCTGCGAACGCGCCGCCGACGACTTCGTCGGCGATCTGTGCAAGGAGTGCCACGAGGAGGGGCTCAGGGCACAGCGCGAGAGAAACGCCTACTGACCCCGCCCCGCGCGCTGTCCGCGCAAAGGCCGGGCGCGAGCGTCACTACGCACAATGCGGATACGCGCATTTGCGTATCCGCATTGTGCGTATCCTGACTTTGCGTAGTGCGGTAAAATCACCACATGGCTGCCGCCGCCGAGCTCTTTCCCCTGGGCGTCGCCACGGGCCGCGCGCACTGCAACCGTCTACGCGAGCGCGATGAACTGTCCGGCAACATCCGCGAGGGCGTGCATACGTGGATCTGGGCGCGGCGGCGCATCGGCAAGACCAGCCTGATCGAGCAGGTGGTGCGCGACGTGGCGCCGGACATCGTGACGGCGCGGCTCGACCTGCTCGTGATTCACGACGTCAACGCGTTCGAAACGCGGCTTCGGGCGGCGGTGGAACAGGCCGCAGCCCTTCTTCCTCCCCGCAAGCAGACTTCGACATCCAAACTCACAAGGGCGTTCTCCGCCTTCAAGCCAGAGCTTTCCCTGGGCGCCTTCGGCCTGCGCCTCAAGCTGGCCGCGCCCAGCCGGGCGGACGAGGGCATTGCCGAGATGTTGCTCGCGCTCGACGATGCGGCTGGCGCCTACGGTCGACGGGTGGCCTTCGTGCTCGACGAATTCCAGCAGCTCTCGGAGCTGCAGAACGGTGCGCCGAGAAGCCTGGAAGGCGCAGTGCGTCATGCCGTCGAACGGGCACGGAACGTCACTTACGTTTTCGCCGGCAGCCGCAAACACCTGCTCGGGTCGATGTTCGAAGACGAGGAGCGCCCCCTGTACCGTCTGTGCCGAAAGATGACGCTTGAGCGCATCGGCGCCGAGGACTACCGCCGTTTCCTGCTGCGGGCGGGACGGTCTCGATGGCGGCGGCGAGTTCCCGACGACGCCATCGACCGCATCCTGACCCTGACCAACCGCCATCCCCATTACGTGAACGCGCTCTGTGGACCGCTGTGGCGGGCGGACGCCGCGCCCACGGCGGATAGCGTGGAGGCGATGTGGGCGAGACTGGTGGCCGAGGAAGGGGGCGTCGCCGCCGGTCGGGTGGCCCGCCTGGCGCCCAGCCAGCGGGCGCTGCTGCGCGGCATCGCGGAAGCCGAGCACGGCGTGCCGCATCCCACTTCACACGGCTTTCTGGGAGCGCTGCGGCTACCGGTATCGACCGGTGTACGGGCCCGGGATGCGCTTGAGCGGGACGATCTGATTCAGAGGGAGGAAGACGGGCGCTGGATGCTGGTGGATCCCGCGATGGCAGCCTGGCTGCGGCAGCTATGAACGCCGGCGACTTTCCGCGTGCGCTTTCCCCCATCGTCCCGTACCATCAGCCACGGAGATTCTCTGGAGAGGGCTCAACCATCATGCGACTGAAGACACTGCTCGTCCTGCTCACCGGCACGTTCCTGGCCGTGCCGCCCATTCAGGCCGAGGAGGCTGGAGAAGGCGCCCAGGTCATCGAGGAACTGGTCGTCACGGCCCGGCGGCGGGAAGAGACGGTCCAGGAAGTCCCCATTCCCGTGACGGCGCTGTCCAGCGAAGGACTCCGGGACCGGGCTGCGGACGACCTGACGGACCTGACCCGGCTCACGCCGAACATGAACTTCAACGTCTCGGGCGTTGCCAGGAACACGTCGAGCGTCTTCCTGCGCGGTATCGGGCAGGTCAACTGGGCACCGTCCCAAGATCCGAAAATCGGGACGTACGTCGACGGCGTCTATTTGGGCCGGCCCCAGGGCGGCCAGTTCGACTTCCTGGACATCGACCGCGTGGAGGTGCTGCGGGGCCCGCAGGGCACGCTGTTCGGACGCAACACGACCGCCGGACTCGTGCACGTCATCAGCAACCGTCCCGCCGACGAGTTCGACTACTCCGTGGGGGCGGGCATCGGCAACGACAACGCGCGCAGGGTGGAGGGGATGCTCAACCTCCCGCTCAACGATGTCCTCGCCGCCCGGCTGGCCGTCCAGCATCGCGAGGCCGACGGCTACGTGCGCAACGTCGGCACCGGTGAGGATTGGGGCGACGAGAACTCGACGATGGCCAGGCTGTCCTTCCGCTGGACGCCGAACGACCGCGCCCACGCCGACCTCATCGTCGAAGCCTACCGTGCCGACGAGACGGCCCTGCTCGCCTCGTGCGAGTGGGGCGGGCCGCCGAACGGCGCCGACGCGGCGCCCTTCAGCGTCATGTGGGCCGCCTGGGTCCTGAACATCTACGATGAATTGCGCAACGCCTGTCTCAGCACCTCCCCCTATCGGTCCCACGACAACGACCCGGACATCAGCAGCGACGCCGAGACCTACAGCGTCACGCTGGACCTGTCCGTGGACCTTGGCTTCGCCGACCTCACGTCCATCTCCTCGTTCCGGGACCTCACCAGCTACAACGGCACCTGGGGCTGGGGGACCGACGCCGTGGGGACCGCTTCGCTGATCGAGGTGCTCGGCACGACGGATGACGAGGGCGAGCAGTGGTCGCAGGAGTTCCGCCTGTCCGGCATCGCCATGAACGACAGCCTCGACTGGGTGGTCGGCGTGTATGCGTTCGAGGAGAACAACGTCATCAACCTGGACGTGCCCCTCTTCCGCGGGGCGGTGGCGCCCGACTGCGCGGTCTGGCCCGTCTACTGCCTCCCTAGCGGCATCGTCCCCGGACTTCCCCTGGGCGTTTTCGTACAGGCGGCCTTCCAGGGAAGCGGCAGCCGCAACCAGACAATGGACGGCACAAACGCCTCGCAGGCTGTCTTCGGCGAGGTCACCTGGAGGTTCGCGGACAGCTGGTCCCTGACCGCCGGTGCACGCTACTCCCGCGACAAGCGCGAGTTCCAGCGCTCCGACTTCAACTACGGGATAGGGGGGCCGAGACCGGGCCACACCTGCCGGCCGGGGGCCGGGCCGGTACGCAACGGCACGACCTGCATGGACGATGTCTCCTTCAACGAAGTCACCCCGCGCGCGATCCTGAGCTGGGACGTGGCCGAGAACGTGATGCTCTACGCGGGCTGGAGCAAGGGGTACTCGAGCGGCGGCTTCAACCAGGACGTGGCCATCCGGCCCTACGACCCGGAGATCTCGGGGAACTGGGAAGGGGGCATGAAGTCGACCTGGGGCAACGGCACGCGGCTGCTCAACCTCACGGCTTTCCACAACACCTACGAGAACCAGCAGATCACCGTGAGCCGCATCGTGAACGGCCTTCCGACGGCTGACCTGATCAACGCCCAGGAGGCGACCCTGTTCGGCGTCGAGGGCGAGTTCCGCGTCGAACTGCCGGCCGGCTGGTACACCCAGGGAACGTTCGGCTGGTTGAACGGCGAGTACCAGGAGTTCACGGTCCAGGACAACCTCGGCCTGGTCGGGCAGGAGTCCATCCTCGTCGAGCGGGACCTCTCCGACACGGAGACCGTCCGCGGCGCGCCGTACACCTACAGCATCGGCGTAGGCAAAACCCAGGTGCTCGCCAACGGCGGCATGCTGGCCGGGCAGGTCGGCTGGGCCTTCCGCGGACGCGTCTACAACACGCTCGAAACGCGCCAGAGTTCCCGCCAGGGCAAGTACGGGTTGCTCGACGCCCGCTTCGTGTGGGCGCTCCCGAATGGCCAGACCACCATCTCCGTTACGGGCAACAATCTGTTGGGGCGGGTGTACTACCTGGGTGCGGTCGACCTGACGGCGCCTGGCGACCTCGGGACGAACAGCAAGTACTGGGCCGAGCCGCGGCGATACCGGCTGGAGGTGACGCACCGCCTGGGGCGGTAGGAAGTACGGGCGGGGGCAGCGCGGGGGGTCGCCCTCGCGCGGGCGCCCCGTTGGCTCAAAACGCGCCTACTCCGGCGTAGGCTGCTCGTCGGTATCCTGGCCGAACACGAGGACGTGTCCGGCCGGGTCCGCGGTCTCGAACTCCTTCATGCCGTAGAAGCGCACCACCAGGTCGCTCGCCGGCCACCCGCGCTCCTGCACCGACCGGTGCAGGGCAGCGATGTCGTCCACGTAGAGATAGTGCAGAGCCTGCGTATGCCGCCCCTCGATCTTCGGCGCCGCCGGGATGTAGGTGGGGCTTGCCAGCATGATGCGCGCGCCGCCGCACTGCAGCGACACCCAGCCGCTCCGGCCCACGTCGTCCATGCGGTCGCGCACTTCGAATCCGAGGACGTCCGTGTAGAACGCGAGGACCTCCTGCACATCCTCACAGAGGAGCATCGGCACCAGTTCGGAGATGCGGGCCGCGGACATGGGTTTCCTTGAGGTCGGGTTACGAACCCGTTCATGGTATATCCCGCGAGATCACCGCGAGGAGACATCCGGAACATGCCCGAGCGAACACCCTTGGGTATCCGGTGCGGTCGCGCAACGTACGCGATCACCCCGTCGGATGTAGGAGCCTTGCCGCAGACGCGGAACGGGCCAAATGGCTATGGTGCGGCCATGTCGGACCCGGTCTACAGGAAGCTCTACTCCTTCCCGCGCATGGTCGCGGACCTGTTGCGCGCGGTCGCGCCGGAGATCGCCCGGCGGCTGGACTTCTCCACGCTGGAGGACGTCTCCGCCCAGTACGTCGGCGACCGCAACCAGCAGCGGCGTGGTGACAAGGTGTGGCGGGTGGCGCCGCGTGATCGTGCGGCGGACGTGCTGGCGTTGCTGGAGTTCCAGTCCGACAAGGCCGCCGGGGTCATGCCGCTACGCATGCTGGAGTACACGACCCTGCTGCTGACGGACCTGAACCGCAAGGGCGAACTGGGATCTCCAGGCACGTGGCCGGTGCCATTGCCGGTGGTGCTCTACAACGGCGCGCCGGCGTGGACGGTGCCGGTGGAAATGCGCGACCTGTTCGCGCCGGTGGATGCCGCGCTCCTGCCGCATGCGCCGTCGCAGCGGCTGCTTCTGGTTGACGGGTTGCGGACGAGCGCGGACGATATGCCGGTGGGCAACCTGACCCGCGCGGTGGTGGGTTTCGAGCAGAGCCGCTCGCCCGCGGACCTGGTCCGGGTCGCGGAGGCGCTGCAAGGCTGGTTGGACAAGGGTGAGGTCGAACTGCGCCGGGTCTTCGCGGGTTGGATCGGAGAGATGGAGGCCCGGATGCGTCCGCCGGGCACGGCGCCACGGCGGGCCATCCGGACCTTGGAGGATGCGAGCATGAGCTTGGTGGAGCGGATCGGGGAATGGCACAAGCCTTGGCTTGAGCAAGGCCGGGAGCAAGGCAGGGAGGAAGGCAGGGAGGAAGGACTGGCATCCGAGCGGGCTCTGCTCGTTCGGCAGGCGTCTTCACGCTTCGGTGGCCCGGCGGGCGAGCAGGTGGCGACCGCGCTGGCGGACGTTTCGGATCCGGACCGCTTGGCCGAGGTGGGCGAGTGGATCGTCACCTGCGCGACGGGCGTGGAACTCCAGGCGCACTTGGCGGATTTGAACGGGCCGTAGTCGCCCGGACAGCGATCAGGTCGACCGCCTCAGACCGACGAGGCAAGTGTTGTCAACGGGCGCCTGTACCACCGCGAGGAGACATCCGGAACATGGCTGAGCGAACACCGTTGGGCATCACCGTCGGGAGCCTCGCCGTGCTCGGGCCGCGCGCGACGATCGAGATCGCGCGGCTGGCCGAATCGATGGACTACCGCTCGCTGTGGACCGTCGAGGCGACCGGCACGGATGCCTTCACGTTGCTGGGGGCCGTCGCGGCGGTCGCGCCCGGCATGGGGCTCGGGACGGGCATCGTCCCCATCCAACTCCGCACGCCGCCTCTGGCCGCCATGTCCGCCGCCACGCTGCAGGGGCTGAGTCCCGATGCCGACGTCTGGCTCGGCCTCGGCGTCTCCGCACCCGGCATCCTCCGCCAGCACGGCAAGCCCGGGGCGGACCGGCCGCTCGCGATGATGCGCGAATACGTCGCGCTGGTCCGCGAGTGTCTCTCCGGCG
>JAPPHP010000106.1 GCA_028821035.1 Gammaproteobacteria bacterium
GCGCCCAGAGCGGGCGCAGCGAGCGGGCGTTGTGGCAGTGCCAGAGCTTCATGAAATCGAACTCCCCGTCGGAAACGCGCCAGTGTCCGGCCAATCCCCTCCCCGTTCAAGGGTGCGCGTCGGACAATGTCCTTCGTGCCAGGGGTGGACCACCGTGCGGTACGGGCGGACCGGGTATCGGTCGGGTTTCGATCTGACATAATGGCTGTGGCCCGGCTCGATACACCCGGGCTCGCATCGTCGCTACTGCTCGCAGACTTGGAACGCCGCCTTCGTGACAGCCCGACGCGCGCAAACCGATCTCCGGAAGACCGGCTCGTCCGCGGCCCCGGCGGAACGCTTCCAGCGGCCAGCGGCGGATCCTCGTCCCCTTCCGCGCGGTGCGGCCACCAAGCGCGACCTCATGCTGGCGGCCGAGAAGCTGATCGCAGAGCATGGCATCCGCAACGTGACGATCCGCCAGATCGTGCGCGCCGCCGGCCAGCGGAACGAATCGGCCCTGCAGTACCACTTCGGCAACCTGCAGGGCCTCATCGACACCTTGCGCTACGAGCGGAACACGGAACTGCAGCGACGGCGCACGGTCATGCTCGAGGACCTGCTCGCCCAATGCGCCGAGCCCTCGTTGCGCAGCCTGTGCGAAGTCATGGCCTGGCCCGCCTTCGAGCTGGCCGGCGGGGCGCCGGAGTTCCGCCGCTACGTGATCGCGTTCAGCCAGGAGGTGATCTTCGCCGAGAGTTCGGAGCTCGAAGTGGTCGACCGGCACGCCGGAGCGACGGGCCGGCACCTCGGCCGACTGCTGCGGGGATTGCTCCCGCACCTCGACGAGGCCGCCTACCGGCGCCGCATGGATGCCGCCGTACGCCTCGCGGCCGTGTCCCTGTCCCACTACGCCCGCCAGATGGACACCTTCGGGGAACGGGAGGCGGACCTGCACTTCCACAGCCTGATCGACGCCCTCGTCGGCCTGCTCGAGGCGCCGGTGTCGGAAACGACGCGACGACTTGCGCGCGCGCCTGGCTAACCCCGCGTCGAGGAAGCCCCGGCGACTCTCTCTGTCTGGCGAGTTCTGGCGAGGGGCAAGCCCCTGACGCGGGCCGTCCTCGCGCTTCCCGGCTGAGGGCTCCCGCCGACCAGACGCTCCACGACGCTTCGTGACCCGTGCGCCTCGGGTGCAGCCGCAGCTGCGTCAGATACCGGGTCGCCAGGTGAACTGGACCCCCCACACGCGGGGCGGGCCGTACCAGCCCACCGTGCCGACCACGCCGCGGACTCCTCCGGCCGATATCAGCCCGCCCACCGGCTGCCGGGCCGCCTGGATGTAGTACGCCTCGTTCGTGGCGTTGTGGGCGAACACTTCGGCCTCCCAGCCGCCGGTGCTCTTACCGATCACAGCGCGCACGTTGAGCAGGCCGTAGGCGTCCTGGTCGGCCGGCGGGTCCTGGGTCACGCGGATGAGGTTCTGCGCGTCGACCCACGAGTAGTCCGCGCGCAGCCGCCACTCGAGGTCGCCGGCGCCGATCGGCCCGCTCCACACCGCGCCCACGGTGTACTTCCACTTCGGCGCGAAGGCGGGCGTGTCGCCGGCCCGGTTGCAGGTGTTGCCCCCGCTCAGGCCGTCCGGCGTCTCGCCGAAGCCGCACTGTGCGTCCGGAAACTCCGTGTACTCCGCGTCGAGCAGGGCCACCGACGCGTTCAGGGCGAGATTCTCCGCGGGCTGGAACCAGAGATCCGCCTCGAAGCCCCGGGCTTCCTGCTCGCCGGCGTTGCCGACGATGAAGCCCGTTCCGGTCGCGGCCAGCGCCGACTCCTGGAATCCCTCGATGGTCGTCCAGTACAGGGTCGCGTTCAGCATCAGGCGCCGGTCCAGCCAGGTGGACTTGATGCCGAGCTCGTAGGAGATGGAATCCTCGTTGTCGAACACCAGCGCCGAGCCCGGGGGAAGCCCCCGCGAGTTGACGCCGCCGGACTTGAACCCGGTCGCCACCCTGGCGAAGGCCATGAGATCGTCGGTCGCCATGTAGCGGGTGTCCAGCGACCAGGTGACGTTGTTGTCCGAGATGGAGATCTGGTCGCTCCTCGACGGGGAGAAGGCGAGCCGCCGGGCCACGAAGGAGATACCCTGGTTGATCTGCTCCTTGTCGACCTCCTTCTCGTCACGGCTGAAGCGCAGCCCCAGGGTCACGTCCCAGCGGGGAGCGACGTGCCAGGTCCCGCTGCCGTAGGCCGCGACGCTGCGCGTCTCCTGATCGAAATCCGTGATCGAGCGGTCGCCGGCGACGAGCATGCACGGGCTCCCGCAGGGCGGGCTCGGCGCCGGGAACACGCGCGTCGAACCTTCGCCGAAGGTCGAATCGAGGTACAGCGTCGTGTCCTGCGCGTACAGGAAGAGCCCCGCGAGGAACTCGAAGCTCTCCGAGACCGGAGACGTGATGCGGAACTCCTGGGAGGTGACCTGGTTGACCTGCGTCTGCTGGCTGGTGAGCATGGGATTTCGGAGCGAGTCCGCAGATATGAGGACGTCGTTCTCCCAGTCCTGGTAGCCGGTGATCGAGGTCACGAGGTAGTCGTTCGCCAGGCGCCAGTCGATCTGCACGGACGCCCCCATGGAGTCGATCTGGTCGTCGCCCTCGTCGTCTCCGTCCACCTTGTGGTCGCTGTCGTCGAAGTTGTTGAAGCCGTACCCCGCCGCGTCCTGCGCCGCGAGGAATCCGGGCGTGGCGATGCCGAAGGTGCCTGTCGGATCGATCTGCTCGGACATGCAGCAACCACGTTCTATCTCCGAGTAGTAGGCGATCGCGGTGACTTCCACGTTGTCGCTCGGTTCGAACAGCAGCTTGCCGCGGAGGCCCCATTCGCCGGCGTCGTTGGCGGGCTTGCCGGTGTAGGTGTTGTCGACGTAGCCGTCGCGATCCCGTGTCCAGAACGTCAGCCGGCCCGCCGTGGTGTCGGAGACGGCGCCGCCGACGTAGCCTTTGAGCCAGTACTGGTCGAAGTCGCCGCCCCCGAGCCGGATCATGCTCTCGGGCTCCCGGGACGGCCGGCGCGTGGTGACGTTCAGGGCGCCCACCGGCGTGTTGCGTCCGTACAGCGTGCCCTGCGGGCCGCGCAGGATCTCGTAGGACTGGATGTCCGCGAGCTCCCCGAAGGACATTGCCCCCGACGGCATGTACAGGCCGTCCAGGAACACGCCCACGCTCGACTCGATCCCGGCGTTGGTGCCGCTCGAGCCGATGCCCCGGATGCGCACGGAGACGTTGCGCATGTTGTTGGACCTCGGCAGGTCGAAGTTCGGCACCTGCCGCGCCAGTTCCTGGGCGTCGTACAGCCCGCGGGCCTCGATGTCCTCACCGGTCAGCACCGTGATCGACAGCGGCACTTCCTGGATGCTCTCGGTGCGCTTCTGCGCGGTGACGACGATCTCCTCGATCTGCGCGCTGACGCTCGTCGCAAGCAGGGCCGCCAACGCCACCATCCAACACGACGCCGAGCGCTTGACGGGTCCTTTCATTCCCTTCCCCTCCAGCGGTGTAAACCTCGAATAATGAGAGACATTAGTTCAGTTGGCAAGGGGCCGGCGCCGTCGTCCGGCACGCCTGGGCGGGGTGGGTGGGATTCCGATGTGGCGGGACCTCCGGGCAATTGGTAAAAAGGACGGTTCAGAACAGGAGAGGGACATACATGGACAACCTGCCGAAGTCGGTCATCATCACCGACGACACCATGCGCGAAGGGCTGCAGATCGAGAGCGCGGACATCCCCGTCGACGACAAGCTCCGGCTGCTCGACGCGCTCGGCGAGACCGGCGCCAAGGTCATCTCCATCGGTTCGTTCGCCCATCCCAAGTGGACCCCGCAGATGGCGTGCATCGACGAGATCGCCGAGCGTTTCGTCCCCAGGCCCGGCGTCCGCTACACCGCCGCCGTCTTCAACAAGCTCGGTTACGACCGGGCCGACGCCTACTACCCGAAGCTCGACGTGCGCAAACGGAGCTTCGGCACGCTGGTCGAGATGTGCGACACGTTCGCGCGGCGCAACTACAACCGCACCCAGGCGGAACAGATCGCTTCTCTCGATGCGGCCATTGCCGCCGCCAAGGAGGCCGGCGCCGAGGCCGGCTCCGTCGCCATCGGCAATCCCTTCGGCTCGAACTTCGAAGGGCCGTTCTCCATGGAACAGCGGATGGCGCACCTCGAACTGATGATCGACAAGTGGCACGCCGCCGGCATCGAGGTGACGCGCTGCTCGTTCCTGGAGGCGATGGGCTGGAACACGCCCAACCAGGTGCGCGACACCCTGATCGAGATCAAGGAGCGGTGGCCCGAGATCACCGAGTTCCACATGCACCTGCACAACACGCGCGGGCTGACGATGGCGAGCTACTACGAGGCCCTGAAGCTCGGGGTGCGGGAGTTCGACACGTCGATCGGCGGCATGGGCGGCTGTCCCTACTGCGGCAACGGCCGCGCGGCGGGACACGTCCCGACGGAGGACTTCGTCGACTTCTGCCACGAGCTCGGCATCGAGACGGGCTACGACCTCGACAAGCTGATCGAGGCCGCGGCGATCGCCGAGGAAGTGGTGGGACACCCCCTCTGGGGGCACATCTCGAAGGCGGGCGCGAGGCCGCGGGGCGAGTGCCTGTATCCTCGGGAGATGCCGTTCGTCGAGACGCTGCACGAGGCGGCCCACTTCCGCCTCGGCCCGGAGGTCTACGACGGCCAGATCGCGCCCTGGCAGGACAACGAGCGGGCCGCCCTGCGCCGTTGAACGGTCCCGGAACCCGATAGCCGCGCCCGCGCCGCTGTCCGGCTTGACGCCGGGCGGGCTCGGGAGAATTGTGGGAGAAGACTGATGGCTGTACTGGAATCGCAACTCGACGTCCGTTCGGACGGCTATCGCGAGAACCAAACGGGCATGCTGAACATGCTCGCCCAGCTCGACGAGCTCTACGAGGAAGCCGCCCGGGGCGGCGGCGCCGAGGCCATGGCCCGACTGCGCTCGCGGGACAAGATGCCGCTGCGCGAGCGCATCTCGCTGGTCCTCGACCGGGACTCCCCGTTTCTCGAGATCAGCCCGCTGGCGGCCTGGCGGTCGAACTACAACGTCGGCTCCGGGTTCATCGTCGGCATCGGGGTGATCGAGGGCACCGAATGCCTCATCCTCGGACACGACCCCTCCGTCCGCGCGGGGGCGTTCAACCAGTTCAACAGCAAGAAGCTCATGCGCGGCCTCGAGATCGCGCGGGACAACCGCATCCCCTACGTCCAGTTCGTCGAGTCCGCCGGGGCGGACCTGCGCGGCGAGGGCGGCGGCGGCGACCCGGAGGCCTCCATCCGCCGGGAAGGCGGCCACTTCGCGGAGTCGGGGCGGCTCTTCTACGAGATCACCGAACTTTCCAAGATGCGCATCCCGACCATCTCGCTGGTGTTCGGCGCGTCGACGGCCGGAGGGGCCTACCAGCCCGGCATGAGCGACTACAACATCTTCATCAAGAACCAGTCGCAGGTGGCTCTCGGCGGCCCGCCCCTCGTGAAGATGGCCACAGGCGAAGACGCGGACTACGAGCAGCTCGCGGGCGCCGACATGCACACGCGGATCTCGGGGCTCGGCGACTACCTGGCCCAGGACGAACTCGACGGGATCCGCATGTGCCGCGAGGTCGTGCGGCACCTCAACTGGCGGAAGCTGGGACCCGGGCCGAGCCTGCCGGCCGATCCCCCGCTGTTTGATCCGGAGGAGTTGCTCGGCATCGTGAACGAGGACCTGCGCGTGCCGTTCGACATGCGCGACGTGATCGCGCGGATCGTGGACGGCTCCCGCTTCGAGGAGTTCAAGCCGCTGTACGGGCCGACCCTCGTCACCGGCTGGTCGTCGGTGCACGGCTACCCGGTCGGCATCCTCGGCAACAACGGCCCGCTCCTCTCGGAGTCCGCCGAGAAGGCCTCGCAGTTCATCCAGCTCTGCAACCAGATCGACGTGCCGCTGCTGTTCCTGC
>JAPPHP010000297.1 GCA_028821035.1 Gammaproteobacteria bacterium
CTGGAGGGACACCGCCAGCACGGGCTGTTCACCTACGTGCTCCTGGAGGCCCTGGCCGCAAGCGACACGGACGGCGACGACCAGGTCGAGATCACCGAGCTGATCGGCTACGTGGACGAGCGGCTGCCGGCGCTTTCCGAGGCGGTGTTCGGATATCGCCAGGTCCCGCAGCACCGGAGCCAGGGCAGCGTCTTTCCGATCGGACGTCCGGTGACGGTCCTTCCCGAGACGGAGGAGCTCATCCCGCGCACGCCGACGCACGTGGTGATCGCCGGAACCGACGTCATCGAGAGCCTCGGCGACCTCCAGTCGGTCCTGGAGACGGTCGCGCCCGGCACGACGGTGCGCGTGGCGGAGCAGGCGGACGGATGGTCGCTGATCGCGGTGCAGGGCGTGCGCCTTGGATGGATCAGGACTGCGAGCCTGGCCGAACTGCGCTGAAGCGGATGGCCCGGACACGGGCGGAGGAATGCATGGAGGAAACGAAATGAACTGCAGAGTCTGCTTCAGGAACACAGGAAGCGCGCTTCTGGGCATTGCCATCCTCATGATCGCGCCGGCGACGGTATCGGCGGAGGAGGTGCGGTCCAGGACCATGTTCGATTCTGGGACGAGCACGGCGCGCGACCTGATCGTCGTCCTGCACCCGCAGGATGCGCCGGAGCCCGGCAGCGAGATCTCGGTGTACCTGCCGGTGCGGTTCGCCTTCGACTCGGACCGCCTTTCGGACGAGGCGCGCCGGAACCTCGCGGTGATTTCGGAGGCGATGCTGGCGCCTGAGCTCGGCGACGTGGTCTTCACCGTCGAGGGGCATACAGACGCCAGCGGCAGCGCGGCCTACAACGAGGGCCTGTCGCTTCGACGATCCAGGTCGGCCGCCGACTACCTGGTGCGGCTCGGCGTGCCACGGTCGCGGCTTGCCGTCCGTGGCCTCGGCGAGACGGCCCTTCTCCCCAGCGCCGACCCGCTGGCCGCCGAGCAGCGCCGGGTCGAGTTCGTCCGGCGATTCTAGCGGAAGTGGGCCTTGCAGTGCATCTATCCCTTGTCCGCCAGGTCCGCGGCTTCGTGACGGCTGTTCGGACGATTCCTGACGTCATGCCGGTCTTGGGACGGCACGCCCTCGCCCACCAGGACGGACGCGGCGCCGGCCGTCCGGCGTCCGGAAGCTTGCGCGCAAGCCGTGGCACGGCGGGCGGCGCCGGACGCCATGCAAGAGAGGGGGACGTTCGGTGACGCCTGCGAAGCCCATCAGCGAGGTGGAGGTCGTCATCGCCATGCGCAGCGCGCGGCTGGCGTTCTCGGACGGCATTCTGGCAGCGGCCCGGACGGAGCGGCGAGACTTCCGGCGGAGGCTCAAGAGCGACAGCGTCTTCCAGATCGCGGAGTTCTTCTTCCTGCTGAAGTGCCACGGGATCAGGACGGCCCGGCAGGTCGCGGAGTTCGCCCGCCTGCACAACGAGCACCTTGCGCGAGCGATCGCCTCGCCTAAGAAGCTCGAGCGGCTCGACCGGACGCGGAGCCAGATCGACGGGGCGTGCTTCTCGGAGGTCGGCATCGAGAAGCTCGTCGAGAACTTCCGGCGCAAGCCGCCCAGCTTCGACCAGTCGGACCTGTGCCGGTTCCTCGTGACGCAGCAGTCGTTCGAGAGCTGCCGGAAGAGTCTCAAGGTGCTCCGCGACGTCGGGCTGCTCGACGAGACGCGGATCGCCTACGGCTCCAAGATACTGCACTCGCCCGGAACCCTCGAGCAGGTCTACCGGAGCCACATTGACGCCCTGTGCAGCAGGCTGCTGCTAGATGCAAGGAATCAGGATCATGAATGACATCGCACGCAACTTGGCTGGGGCCGTTGGCCTCGCATTGGTCATGAGCGCTTCTCCCGCAGCCGCCGACATTCTGGGGATCTTGCGGTCCGGGGACGGGAGCCCCGACACGTCCGTCGCCGAGCTCGTCGCCCGCACCGACGAGCTGAGACGGCTCGCTGAGCACGATCCCGACCTGGCGCGGCTCTTCGCGCTTCGCCTCCTGGAAATGATGTCTGGGGAAGGGGTCGCACCCGCTCACGGCGGCGACAGTGGCGCCGGGGCGGATGCCGGCCTGCTGCGACGGTCTTCGCCGGAAGCCGTGCTGGACCTCATCGAGCTGATGGAGAAGGCGGCAAGGGCCCGCGGGACGGTCCCCGGGGGCGGTCAGGGAGGACATGGAGGACATGACTGATGAGAGCTGAAGCTGCTGCAGGAGCGTTGGCGCTCGCGAGCCTGCTTGCGGGACGCGCCGGAGCCGGCCTGATCGACTGCGCGGCCGTCGTGGACAGGTGGAACGGGGCGGGCATGGCGGCGCCGGTCGCGGAATGGATCGAGATCTACGAACAGGCCCACTACGACAGCGACTGCGAGGGCCCGGTCGTAGAACGGATCGGCCTCGAGATCATCGGCAGGGAGCTGGGGCCGGTCCGGCGCGCATACGATCGCGGCGGCGACGAACACGCGCTGCGCGCGGTCCGTGACCGGCTTGACGCGCTTCAGGAGTTCGGAAGCCACTGGCGGCTGTCGTTCCTGCGCGGAGAGGTGTCCCGCAGGCTGAGAGACGTGCCGGGCGCCCTGCGCGCCTACCAGGACGCCCTGGCGCTCGTCGACGACGAGGAGCTGACCGCCGTCGCGCCGACGCGGGACGAGGTCCTGCTGCTCCGCGACAGGCTTGACGAGACGGCGGTGGTGGCCGCGCAGGTGCTGCCGTCCGGAGTGGCCCTGCCGGCAACGCGCAGCGGCGAGCTGATCTCCCAGTACAGCTTCGCGACACGCGGCTTCACGCGGAAGAAGGTCCTGGTGCCGATACAGTTCGTCTACGCGAAGGACGTCATGACGGAATCCGGCCGGGCGAGCTTCCGGGACGCGTACGAGACTCTCAGTGCGCAGGGGTCGCCTGCCATAGCCGTCATCGGCCATACCGATCCGGTCGGGTCCGCGGAATACAACAGGCGGCTTTCCCTGGACCGGGCCAATGCCGTGCGGTCGGCGTTGACGGCCCTGGGCTATCCCGGAGCGATCACGGTCGTCGGCAAAGGCGAGGACGAGCCCTTCCGGTTCGACGACCCGGGCCTGTACAGCCTGGAGGTCCGGCACCAGGCGCACCGGCGCGTCGAGCTCGTCCTGCAGGAGAGCTGAGCGTTGCCGTCGCCGACATCCGGAACGGAACGCCTCCGACGCGTCTCCCTGTGCGCGGCCCTGTCGTGCTGCATCGCAGGCGGTCCGCCGGCCGCGCCTGCAGGCGTCTACGGCCTCGTGGTCGGTATCGACGGGTACGAGCACCTGAACCCGCTCAATGGCGCAATCAACGACGCAAGGGACGTCAGTGACGCGCTTGAAGGCATGGCGGCGCGCGACGTCCGCCTCCTCCTCGACGGCGAGGCGACGCGCGAGGCCGTCTTCCGCAACTGGGAGGAACTGGCCCGGATGGCCGGGGCCGGCGACGTCCTCGTCTTTCACTTCGCCGGGCACGGCGGGCGCCAGGACTCGGCGCTCCGGGACGGCCACGAGGCGAAGGACAACATGTTCCTGCTCGCGGGCTTCAGGAACGCGGGAGAGGGCGCGCTCCAGCGCATCGTCGACAACGAGATCGGCCACATGCTCGCGTCGGAGGAGGAGGCGACGGTCGTGTTCGTGGCTGACAGCTGCTTCGCCGGCGGCATGGTGCGGAGCATGGATGACCGTCTCCGGGGCGGCGTGAGGGCGGCCGGGGTGCACCTTGCCGATGCGGACGATGCGGTGAGCGAGCGCGTGCGCGCGCTCGGCGAGGTCGACGAGAGCCGGCTTGGGCGGGTCATCTGGATCTACGGCCAGGACGAGAACAAGGTCACGCAGGAGATCCCGATCGACGGCCAGGTCCGGGGCGCGCTGTCCCATGTCTTTTCCCGCGCGCTGAGGGGCGAGGCGGATGCGGACGACGACGGGAGCGTGGACGTGCGCGAGCTGAAGCGGTTCGTGAACAAGGGCGTGAGCAGGCTGACCGAGCGCCGGCAGCGGCCCCATGTCAACGCCGGGTCCGGGGATCTCTCGATACGCCTGGCCGCGAGAGGCGCCGCGAGCGCCGGAAGCGTCGACGTGCCGACCCTCCGGATCCACTATCCGGACGCCAGGCCGCCCCTTGGCCTGGAAGGCACGACGGAAGTCCGGGACGCGCGGCTTGCCGACCTTCTCTATACGGGCGCGGACCGGAAGCTGGTCTACAGGACCGGCGACACCGTCGCGGCGTTCGATGCCGGCGACGACGCGCGGGAGCTTTCCCTCAGGCTCCAGGGCGCCGTGGACAAGTGGCGCCTGCTCGAGATGCTGGCCGGGCTTGCCTCCTCCGACGACCCGCAGGTCGACCTTGCCGGGGGCGACGGCGTCTACACGGAGGGCGAACAGGTGGAGTTCCGGATCCTGTCCGCAAGCGATCGCACGGCGCTCCTGTTCAATCTCGCCTACGACGGAACGGTGCAGGTCCTGTCCGGCTCCGGCGGAATCCGGCTTCGCGCCGGCCGGCCGCTGAACTTCAGGGTCAGGGTGCAGGAGCCGTTCGGCGCCGATCACCTCGTGGCAATCACGACCGGGGACGCCTCCCCGGCACTCCTTGGCTCGATCGAGGAGGCTCACGGGACGCGGCAGGGCGCGGAGCTTGCCGGGAAGCTGGCCGCGACCCTCGACGGCGCTGCGTTCGGCGTGAACTGGGTCGGACTCTTCACGAGCGGCGGAGGGGACGGGGAATGAAGCTGCGGTGCCTGGCATGCAGGCTTGCCTGCGTCTTCCTGACGGCGGCCTGCCCGGTGCCTGTCCAGGCAGGCCAGAAGGCCCTGCTGGTCGGCATCGGCGAGTATCCCCACCTGCCGGCGGCGTTGCAGCTTCCGGGGCCCGCCAACGACGTTCGCGCGATGCGCGGGCTTCTCGTCGGCGAGTGGGGGTTCGCTCCGGACGACGTCCGGACGCTGGTCGATGCCGAGGCGACGAAGGCGGGGATCCTCGATGCGCTCGAAGGATGGCTTCCCGCCGTGACGCAGGCGGGCGACCGGGTCGTGATCTACTATTCCGGGCACGGCTCCCGCGTCCGCGACGTCAGCGGCGACGAAAGGGACGGCATGGACGAGACGTTCGTGCCCTCGGACCATGACCCTAGGGCCGCCCGCGACGGCAGCATGCTGCTTGACGACGAGGTGGCCGAGGCCCTGGAACGGCTGGCCGGCCGCCAGGTCGTGTTCATCGCCGATTCCTGCCATTCCGGCACCGTCACGCGGGCGCTCGGCACGGGACGCGCCGTGTCCGGAGACGGCCCAAGGCCGCGGTTCCTCCCGCCGCCGGGCGCGCTGGTGCGGTCGCTGCCGCTGGTGCGGGACGAGGAGCCGATCTCGGAGGACTTCGCGGTGCACCTGACGCTTTCCGCCGCGCTGCCCTACCAGCTGGCCTGGGAGGATGACGGGGAAGGCATCTTCACACGGCACCTGATCGAGGGGCTGACCGGCCTGGAGGCCGACCTGAACGGCAACGGCCGGACAACGAGCGCGGAACTGATCGACTACGTCAGGCCGAGGACCGAGGACTGGTGCCGGGAGACGCCGTC
Source organism: Gammaproteobacteria bacterium (assembly GCA_028821035.1). Classification (GTDB taxonomy): domain Bacteria; phylum Pseudomonadota; class Gammaproteobacteria; order Pseudomonadales; family Azotimanducaceae; genus VXNE01. The sequence continues at coordinate 5,593 of JAPPHP010000297.1, forward strand.
CTGCAGGGACTTCCAGTTCACGCCCAACATGGATCCGAAGGACGGAACCGTCGTGCTGCAGCCCGTCGCGGCCCCCGGCATCGAGCCGGCGCAGGACGGCGATGGCCAGGCGGCGATCTCGGACATCCTTCCCGAGATGCTTGCCGACCGGGTCACCGTCGAGATGTTCCCGGGTCGCAAGATCCGGCTCGGCGAGGAGGTCTCGTTCAGGCTGGCCAGCGCCGTTGACGGGCATCTCACGCTGCTGGACATGAACGCGGCGGGAGACCTCGTGCTCCTGTTCCCTACGGCCGAGGACATCCGGCGCGGAAAGTCGGGGCGGATTCGCGCCGGCGCTCCGCTGACCGTTCCCGACCTGTCCTACGGCGTGGCGTTCGAGGCGGCGGAGCCCG
>JAPPHP010000310.1 GCA_028821035.1 Gammaproteobacteria bacterium
AAGTGCGCGAAGGTGTCCTTGACCTCGATGTACTGTTCGTTGCCGTCCTTCCGCACCCGCTTGTTCCGTTCCTCGCGGTACTTGTTTCGCAGCGCGTCGGGATCGAACCCCAGCTCGGCATGGTCGCTGATCGCTTCGGCCATTCGAGTAGCTTCCTACACAGGTGGGTGAACCGCGTATTTTAGATGGGAGGCGGATGCCGAAATCAAGTAGCTACAGACCAAGCCGCTTGAACAACGGCTCGGGGATCGCACGCACCAGTGCCATGACCACGCGCCACCGGCCGCGCACGTAGACGACGTTCCTGCGCGCCTGCACCGCGCGCCATACCGCTTCGGCCACGTCCGCGGGTTCCGCCGTCAGCCAGGGCGCCCGCGGGGTCCCCTGGTCCGTCCCGGTACGGACCCATCCTGGCTTGACCGTCACGACATGTACGCCGCTGTCCGCAAACCGATGCCGCAGGCCCGAAAGGAACGCCGTGAACCCGGCCTTCGCCGACCCGTAGACGTAGTTCGAGCGGCGACCGCGTTCGCCCGACACCGAGCTGATGCCGACGATCACGCCGGAACCGCGCGCCCCGAAACGCTCGGCGATGGCGCCGAGTAACAGGGCGGGGCCGAGGTAGTTCGTTCGCATCGTCTCTTCGGCCACGTCGGGGTCCCGCTCCGCTTCCCGCTGGTCGCCGGCGCCGCCGACGACACAGACGGCCAGATCGGGGAGCGGGTCGAGTTCCTCGAGACAGGACGCTCCACCATCGGCGGCCAGCACATCGCACCGATGCACGGAGACACGCTCGGCGGTGCCTTCCCGCAGGTCCTCCGCCTCCCGTTCGAGCCGCTCCGGGTCGCGCCCCGCAAGCTGAAGGATCCCGACCTCGTCGGCGAGTCGGCGCGCGATCGTCCTGCCGATGTCCGAAGTCGCTCCGACCACCAGGGCCGTTCGCATGAAGCCTCCGCCGGATCGTGCGTCCCGTCCGCACTATCGTAGTATGGCCGCCACCGTCCGGCATCGAGCCTAGATCATGCGCATCGAACCAAAGAACCTCGAGGGGCTACCAGGCGCCGTCCGCTTCCACCTTGCTTCCGACCTCGTCGCCGACACCTTCGAGATCTCGGTCGCGGTGCCCGACCTGGCCGGATTCGCTGGCCTCGGGCTGACCAACCTGCCTGACGCGTTTCGCGTGCTCTACGTCACGGACGCGGACCTGGTCTTCCCCGCCGCATACGCCGCCGTGGGCGGGCAGTTGTCCCGCGCGATGGATTGGGACCTGCCGCTCGAGCCCATCGTCGTGGTCGGCATCGGGTACGGGCGCGGAATGGCGGAATGGATCGTCACCCGGGCGCGGGACTTCACGCCGCCCGGCACGCCGGTCTCCGAGGAGGCCCGGCAGGTCGTCGGCGACGCGGCGCACGGCCACGCCGACACGTTCCTGCGGTTCATCGCGGAGGAACTCCATCCCGTCGTCCAGGCGAACTTTCCGGTACTCGATGGGCCGGCCGGACTGTTCGGCCACTCCTACGGCGGCCTGTTCTCGTCGTACGCCCTCTTCAGCCGCTTCCCGCTCTTCGACCGGTACATCATCGGCAGCCCGGGAAACATCTTTCCGGACGACTTCGTGCTCGACCTCGAGCAGCGGTGCTGGGACGCCGGGCAGACGCTGAACGCGAGCGCCTACCTGACCTGCGGTTCGCTGGAACGCACGTCCTATTCGGAGGGACTGCGCTACATCGCCATCGCGTACGACAAGCTCTGCGACCGCCTTGCCGGGCGCCAGTACGAGGGGTTCACGCTCAGCAGCCGCGAGTACGAGGGGGAGTCGCACCTCTCGGTCGGCATACCGACGCTGATCGACGGCATAAAACTGCTGTACCCGGGCGACCCCAGCTTCGCGCCCCGCTTCCCCGGGTCCTGACGGAGACGCCACGATGAAAAGCATCCAGGCGACGTACGAGAAGAACACGCCGAAGAGCGCCGCGGCCCAGCGCCGCGCCCACGGGGCCGTCCTCGGCGGCAACTCCCGCGGCGCCGCGTACCACGCGCCCTATCCGCTCACGATCGAACGCGGCGACGGCGCGAGGATCGTCGACGTCGACGGCCGCGAGTACCTCGACCTGATCAACAACTACACGTCGCTGGTGCACGGTCATGCATACCCGCCGATCGTCGAGGCGGCCCGCCGCCAGGTCGGACTCGGTACCGCGTGGACGGCGAACAACGTCTGGCAGACCGAACTCGCCGAAGCGCTGATCGGGCGGGTCGACTCCTTCGACAGCGTCCGGTTCACGAACTCCGGGACCGAGGCGGGAATGCTGGCGCTGCAGATCGCGCGCACCATTACCGGGCGCACGAATGTCCTGATGGCGCGCTACGGCTACCACGGCAGCCTGATGGAGTTCGAGGTCGGGTCGTTTCCGATGTTCTTCGACGACCACGCGCAGGACCGGACCTACCTCGCTACCTTCAACGACGCCGACGACTTCGAGGCCGTCCTCGCCGAGCACGGCTCGGAGATCGCCGCGGTGGTCATCGAACCGGTGATGGGCGGTGGCGGCGTAGTCAGCGCGACGCCCGAGTTCCTGGCCCGGGTGCGCGATGCGACCCACGCCGCCGGCGCGCTGCTCGTGTTCGACGAGGTCATCGCCTTCCGGCTTGCCACGGGCGGCGCCCAGGCGCTCATGGGGGTGGAACCGGACCTCACCATGCTCGGCAAGCTGATCGGCGGCGGCTTCCCGGTCGGCGCCGTCGGCGGCCGCAACGAGTACATGGGGATCTTCGACCCGGCGAAACCGCGCGGGTTCCACTCCGGGACCTACAACGCCAATCCCGTCACGATGGCGGCCGGTGTGGTCTCCGTACGTGAACTCACGGCGGAGCGCATCGACCGCATGGACGCGCTGGGCGAACGCCTGGCCGACTCCCTGACGCGCAGCGCCGGCCAGCACGGACTGCCGTTCTGCCTCAACCGCCGGGGGTCCCTGATCCAGGTCTTCTTCCAGGAGGAGGCGCCGCCGAACACCATCCTGAGCAGGGACGGCGACCTGAGCGCGGGCTTCCATCTCGCGGCGCTGAACCACGGGATGATGATCGCGGGGCGCGGCATGATCGCGCTCTCGACGGTGATGGACGAGGAGCTGATCGACGACGCGGCGCAGCGCGCGGACGCGGCGATGGAGGACGTCGCGCGCGAGTTTGGCTGACCGACGGACGGCGGGGCGTTACCCCGCGGCTTCGGCAGCCGCCGCGGCAGCCGCTTCCAGTTCCTCTTCGGTGATGGTCTCGGCCACCGCGATGAAGTGGATCTTGATGCTGTCCTTGCGGAACTCGATGGCCTTCTGGTACTCGGCCGAGTAGTAGAACTCCTTGGCGGCCTCCACGGACGCGCAACGCTCGACGGCCAGGAGGGTCTCGCCGGCCGGCAACGACCCTTCCAGCACTTCGACTTTGGTGCCCACCATTCCTCCGGCGAGGGGCGCCAACTCCGCTTTCTCCGCGACGCCGGCCGCGTGCTCGCCGTAGCGGGGATCCATCTCGCCGATCGTGGTGCCGCACACTACGAGGTAGGCAGGTACCGGGGTGTCTGACATGTCGGGTCTCCTGGTAAGTGGACGTGTCGCTTCGCGGGTGGTCCATGCTAGCTGATTTGACGTGCGGTCCGATCTCTCGCATCTTCTGCCGCATGGGAGTTTCGTTCCGGGCGCGTCAAGCCTGGCGCCGTGGCGTTGCAATGGCTCTGCTGCCCGGCATGGCCGTGCTCGCGGGAGCCGACTCGGAGCAGGACGCACTCGAGGCCTGCCGGAGCATCTCGGAGGACGCCCGGCGTCTTGCGTGCTACGACGGCATTCCCGTGCCTCCGACGGCGCCGCGGCCGTCCGCGGTCGCGGAAACCGCGGTGACCCCCGCCCCGCCCGTCGCGCCCACTCCGGCAGGGGCTGCGGAGGACGCCAACGTCGTCCAGCGCGGTCTCGGCAGGTTGCGCGGCCTGTTCGGCCGGGACGAGCCGCGCCCCGAGAAACCGCCGGAGCTGCAGTCCATCGATGCGCAGGTGGTCGAGGTCGTCAAGCTCGCCCGCGGGAACCACCGTCTCACCCTCGAAGACGGCCAGGTGTGGCGCGAAATCGAAGTCAAACCGCGCGCCCGCTACCGGGTGGGGGACAACGTGGAGATCGCCCGGGGCGCACTGGGTTCCTACAACCTGTCCAACGAACGGACCGGCCACCGCATCAAGGTCCGGCGCGTCCGGTAGCGGCAACGTCATGGCATTCGCGTTCACCGAAGAGCAGGAACAGTTCCGGGACATCGTCGCCCGCTTCCTGCGCGACACGTCGCCCACCGTCGAGGTCCGTCGCCTCATGGAGACCGACGCAGGCTTCGACGCCGCGGTTTGGGATCGCCTGAACCGGGAACTCGGCCTGTCCGCCGTCCACATCCCCGAAGCCTTCGGGGGGCAGGGGTTCTCTTTCGTGGAACTCGGCATCGTCTGCGAGGAGATGGGGCGGGCGCTGCTGTGCGCTCCTTACTTCTCCTCCGCCGTGCTCGGGGCGGACGCGATCCTGCAGGCCGGCTCGCCGGACCGAAAGGCGGAGCTCCTGCCGTCGCTGGCCACCGGCGAGCGACGTGGCGCCCTGGCCGTCACGGAACCCGCCGGCGGCTGGGGGACGGGGGCCGTCGAGACAGTCGCCAGACGCAACGGCGCGGCGTATCGCATAGACGGCGCTAAGAGCTTCGTGATCGATGGCCACACTGCGGACCTCATCGTGGTCGTGGCCCGCGAGCCCGGCTCCGTCGGCCAGGAGGGCATCTCGTTCTTCACCGTCGCCGGGGACGCCGCCGGTCTCGACCGGCAACTGCTCGACACGGTCGATCCCACTCGCAAGATGGCGCGGCTCACGTTCCGGAACGTACCCGCCGAACCCCTGGGCGAACCTGGCGCCGGCGCGCCGGCGCTGGAACGGATCCTCGTCGGCGCGGTGACGGCGCTCGCGAGCGAGATGGTCGGCGGTGCGCAGCAGATGCTGGACTCCGCCATCGACTACACGAAGCTCCGCATGCAGTTCGGCCGACCGATCGGTTCGTTCCAGGCCGTCAAGCACAAGTGCGCCGACATGCTGCTCGAAGTCGAACTCGCCAAGTCCGCCGCCTACCAGGCCGCCTCCGCCGTTGCGGACGGCGCCGCCGACGCGCCGGCCCTCGCGTCGCTCGCGAAGGCCGCCGCGTCCGACACGTACCTGCGGGCCGCCGCGGACTGCATCCAGTTGCACGGCGGCATCGGCTTCACCTGGGACAACGACACGCACCTCTGGTTCAAGCGCGCGAAGAGTTCGGAGGTGCTGTTCGGGGACGCGACCCACCATCGCGAACGCATGCTGGAACACTGGCCGGAGTAGCGGGATGAGCGAACGGAGCGAAGCCGAGATCCGCGCGGACGTCCGCCAGTGGCTCGAAGCCCACTGGGACCCGGACCGCTCCCTCGTGGAGTGGCGCAACATGCTGGCGGACACGGGTTGGGGCGTCCCGCACTGGCCGCGCGAGTGGTTCGGGCTCGGACTGCCGGTCCCGCTGTCGCAGGCCGTGGACGAGGAGTTCGCGAAGGCAGGCGCGGTCGGCGTGGCGAAGGCCGGCATCCGCCACCTCGCCGCCGCGACGCTCCTGGAGCACGGCAACGACTTCCACAAGGAACGCTTCCTGCGCCGCATCCTGACCGGCGAGGACACCTGGTGCCAGCTCTTCAGCGAGCCGGGGAGCGGTTCCGACCTCGCGGGGGCGACCACGCGCGCCGACTTCGACGGGCAGCAGTGGGTGGTCAACGGCCAGAAGGTCTGGACCACGAGCGCGCATCACGCCCAGTACGGCCTGCTGCTGGCGCGGACGGACTGGGACGTGCCGAAGCACCAGGGCCTGACCTATTTCGTTCTCGACATGGAACAGCCCGGCGTCGAGGTGCGCCAGTTGCGGCAGATGAACGGACACGCGTCGTTCA
>JAPPHP010000017.1 GCA_028821035.1 Gammaproteobacteria bacterium
TCTCCGGCGGGAAGTCCGTGATGCGGTCGACCGCCGCGCGCAGGTCGATCTCCGCGGCTTCGATGCGCGCGGAATCGAAGTCGTCGTACAGATCCACGGTGGTGAAGGACGTATTGTCGGAGATCACGGTGGTGAAGTGGTCGATGCCCTCCACCCCTTCGAGCGCCTCTTCGATGGGGATCGTGATCTTCGTTTCCATGTCCCGGGCGCTCGCGCCGGGGAGATTGGCGGTGATGAATATCTGCGGGGCGTCGATGCTGGGCAGGAACTCCCGGTCGAGGCTGGTGGCCGAGAGGAAACCCAGCACGACCAGCGTGCCGGCCATGAGGTTGACCAGCAGGTGCCGCTCGACGAAGAAACGCAGGATCGTTTCCATGAGGCAGATCAGGCGGCGTCAGTCTTCGACGATGACGCGCGCGCCATCCCGCAGGGCGAACTGACCGTCCGTCACGACGGTCTCCCCGGCCGCCAGGCCTTCCAGGATCTCGATGACGGGACCGTTGCTGCGTCCGGTGTGTACGGGCCGGAGTTCCGCGTGTCCGTCATTGACGACGAACACGTGCATGGCGCCGTCGCGCCGAAACACCGCAGCGCTCGGGACCGTGAGCCGCGCCGCTGCACCCCCGTGGGGCAGATGGACCGTGGCGAGCATCCCCTCCCGCAGTCCGCCCCGCACGTCTTCCGCGATGTCCGTGAGCCACAGTTCCAGCGCGTAGGTGCCCGTGGCCGGTTCCGAGACCCGGGCCACGCTGTTGATCGTGGCGCGCAGGGGCTCGGCGCCGAGCACGTCGAGCGTCAGGTCCGCATGCCCGACCCCCGTGAGCAACGCCGCTTCACGGGCGGTGATCCCCGCCCGGATGCGCGCCCTCCCGAAGTCCGCCAGCGTCGCGACCGGCGTGCCGGGATTGACGTAGTCCCCCTCGTGCACGTGCACGTGTTCGGCGATGCCGGGGAACGGCGCCCGTACCTCGGCGTCGGCCAGCACGCGCTCGGCGGCGGCCAGTTGAGAGCGTGCCGCCCGCAGCCCCGCCGCAGCCCGCGCTTGCGCGAAGTGCAGGCGCTCCAGGACGTCCCGGCTGATGAACTGCCGGGCGTGGAGGTCCTGGCCCCGCCGCAGTTCGTTATGTGCCTCGCGCAGGTCGATTTCCCGGGACCGCACCATGGCGCCCGCCTCGTCCCGGGCGATGCGCGCGCGTTCGCTGTCGAGATTGACCAGCACCTGTCCCGCGTCGACCCGGTCACCGGGCTCCACGGAACGCAGGGTGACGCGGCCGTGCGTCTCCGCCGCCACGGTGGCGGTTCGAAACGCTTCCACGACGCCCGCGGCGGTCGTCTCGCGGCTGAGATCGGTCATGCCGGCAAGGGCGACACGAACGTGGACGGGCGTGACCAGCGCCGCATTCACCGCGTCGGCGCTCCCCGTTACGTCCCCCTCGGGGCCCGGCTCGGCGGCGCGATCGTCGCATCCCCACGCCCCACCGATCAGGCATGCGGCCACGACATGCGCGTCCAGGCCCCGCAGACGCAGCAAAGGGAGTCCTCCGCCAAGCTACGGGATCAAGGATACACGGCGGCCCGCTACAGGTTCGTCCGGCCCGTCCATACAATACGCGACCTTCACACCACTTCGGGGGCACCATGGCGTTCGTGATCGTGGGGGGCGGCCACGCGGCGGGGCAGGCGGCGGCGAGCCTGCGGCAGGAAGGCTACGCCGGCGAACTCGTCATCCTGGCCGACGAGCCGCACATCCCCTACCAGCGCCCGCCGCTGTCCAAGCAGTACCTGGCCGGCGAACAGGGGATCGACCGCGTCTATCTCCGCGCGGAGAAGTTCTACGCCGACAAGGACGTCGACGTGCGGATGACCGCGCGGGCGGCAGGTATCGACCGGGACGCCAGGACCGTCGTGCTCGAAGGCGGCGGAAGAGTCGCCTACGACAAGCTGCTCCTCGCCACGGGCGCGCGCCCCCGCATCCTGGACATCCCCGGGGCCGGCCTTCCCGGCGTCCATTACCTGCGCACGATCGCCGACTCGGACGCCATCAAGGCGGACCTGGCCGCCGGCAAGCGGCTCGCGGTCGTCGGCGGGGGCTACATCGGGCTCGAAGTCGCGTCGGTGGCCGTCACGGCGGGACTGTCGGTCACCGTGGTCGAGATGGAGGAGCGGATACTGCAGCGGGTGACCACGCCCGCGATGTCGGCCTTCTACCACGCGCTGCACGGCGACGCCGGCGTGACGATTCGCACCGCGGCGAGGGCCGAGGCCTTCGTCGGGACGGATGCCGTGACCGGCGTGCGGTGCGCCGACGGCTCCGAGATTCCCGCCGACATCGTGGTGGTCGGCGTCGGCATCGTCCCGAACGTGGAGCTCGCCGCCGACGCAGGACTCGCCTGCGAAGACGGCATCGTCGTGGACGAGCGTTGCGCTACCGCGGACCCCGACATCCTCGCCGCCGGCGACTGCACCAACCACCCGAATCCGCTCCTCGACCGCCGCCTGCGGCTCGAGTCCGTGCCGAACGCCATGGAGCAGGCCCGCGTCGCCGCCGCCAACATGGTCGGTCAGGACCGCGTCTACGCGAGCGTGCCCTGGTTCTGGTCCGACCAGTACGACCTCAAGCTGCAGATGGTCGGTTTCTCCGCGGACGGTGACACGACCGTGACCCGCGGGGATCCGGAAGCCCGCCGCTTCGCGGTCTTCCACCTGAAGGACGGGACGCTCGTCGCGGCCGACGCGGTCAACTCGCCCCGCGAGTTCATGGCCTGCCGCCAACTGGTGGGCAAGCGGGTCGATGCCGCGCAACTCGCCGATCCGCTGGTGGACCTCAAGACGCTCCTCGGCTGACCGGCGGGGCAGTTGCCATCGCGCACGCGACGGCGACACAATCGGAACCGCGATACGACCCCGGGAGCGCCCCCGCATGGCGGACGTCCTCGACAAGACCACTCGGGAAACCCTCGACCCGAAGCTCAAGGATCTCCTCGAGACGAGCGACCGTCCGCGCAAGGGCTATCTCTACTGCGCGACCTGCGAGCACGTCATCGGCCACGTCGCGGACCGCATCGAGGTCATGGGAGCGCACGAGCACGCCATGACGAACCCCTACGGCGTCACGCACCGCTTCGCCTGCTACGCCGAAGCCCCGGGCGTCGACGTCCACGGCAGTCCCAACGCGGCCGATACCTGGTTTCCCGGCTTCAGTTGGCGCCTCGCCTACTGCGAGGGCTGCGGCCGGCACATGGGATGGGTGTTCGAGCGCGCCACGGAGAGCTTCTGCGGGCTGATCGTCTCGCAGATCCGGGTCGAGTAAGGCGGCGTGCGGCGGTTGCCCGACGCGTGCACGGGCGCGGTATCGACCTCTCAGGCAGTCCCGGCGGCGCCGGCGTCCACCGGATGCACAACTCACAGGAGCAAGCGAGCACGGTTGTGAGCACCAAGTTGCCAGACGCGCCTGCGGGGCGCCTCGAGCGGGTCGACCTCCGCAAGGTCTGGTTGCGAGAGGCCGAGGGATTCACGCCGTGGCTCGCGCAACCGGACAACCTCGAGCTGTTGGGCGAGACACTCGGCCTGTCGCTCGAGATCGAGGCAGTAGAGAAGGCACTTGGTTCGTTCCGGGCCGACATTGTCTGCCGGGAGGAGGATGGCGCCCATGTCCTTATCGAGAACCAGCTTGAGCGCACGGACCATGACCACCTGGGCAAGCTCCTGACCTACGCGGCAAGTCTCGAGGCGGTCACGGTCGTATGGCTCGCCGGAACCTTCAGGGAGGAGCATCGGGCGGTGCTCGACTGGCTCAACCGCATTACACCGGAGGACTACCGGTTCTTCGGCGTGGAGATCGAGGTGTGGCGTATTGGGGACTCGCCGGAGGCGCCAAAGTTCAACGTCGTGTCGACGCCCAACGACTGGTCGAGGTCGGTCGCGGCGACGGTCAGCGACACGAGGCTCTCGGAGGGCAGGCTCAGGAAGATCGAGTACTGGGACAGCTTGCACGCCGTTCTGGATGCCCAGAATGGGCGGGTCCGCGGCAACCGGAAGCCCCAGCCGGAGGGTTGGATGTCTTACCCCATTGGGCGCACCGGTTTCCACCTCGCCGCGGCGTTGAACACACGGGAGAGGCTCGTGCGCGCCGAGCTCTACATCCAGGGCGAGCAGGCCGACCGGCGTCTGCGGGGGCTCGAGTCGCAAAGGGACGAAATCGAGCGGGAGCTCGGCTATGGCCTCGAGTGGGGCGACCAGTCGCCGACCGCGCGCGACCGCCGCATCGCCTGTTACCTGCCGGACGCCGATCCCGAGGACGCGTCCGATTGGCCGCGGCAACACGAGTGGCTGGCGACGCATCTGAACGCGCTGTACGGCGCATTCGTGGAGCGCGTCAGAACTTTGTGACGGCACGCGGGTTCCCGACGGCAACGGGCACGGGGCGGAACAGCTCACGGAGAGGTGCGAAGTCCACCCAGAGACGATCGAGTAGAATGCGCGGTCGCCCGAAGGAGACGCCACCAGTGCACCTCGACGCCGAACGCTTCGACGTCCTCACGTTCGACTGCTACGGCACCCTCATAGACTGGCAGCGCGGCATCGTGGACTACCTGCAGCCCGTCCTGCTGCGCCACGACGCCCACGTCATCGACGACTTCATACTGGAGTTCTTCGCCGAGACCGAGACGCTCGTGCAGGCGGAGGGCGGCCGTTACGAGGACGTGCTGCGCACGGTGCTGCGCCGTTTCGGCACCCGGCTCGGCTTCGCCCCCACCGACGACGAACTGGACGGTTTTCCGGCGAGCCTGCCGGCATGGCCTCCGTTCCCCGACACCCTCGAGGCCCTCGGACGGCTCGCGCAGCGGTTCGAACTGGCGGTGATCTCCAACACCGACGACGCCCTGTTCGCCCGCACCAACGAGACCCTGGGGGTCGACTTCGCACACGTCGTGACGGCGGAACGCACCGGCGTATACAAGCCGGACCCAAGCGCCTTCGAGGTCGCCCTCGACGTCATCGGCGCCAAGCCCTCCAGCGTGCTCCACGTTGCGCAGAGCCTCTATCACGACATCGCCCCCGCATCCGCCATGGGCCTCGCGACGGTGTGGATCGACCGCAACCTGGGCGGTCCGGGCGCCGCCCCCGAGGCGGACGCCGAACCGACGTGGACCTACCCGACCCTCGCCGCCTTCTGCGAAGCCGTGCTCGCCTGAGGGTGATCGCCGCGTGGCCGCGTCCGTCACCATCGAGATCGCGAAGGAGTCCCACCACTTCTCCGCCGCCCATTTCACCGTCTTCTCCCCGACCGAACGCGAGAACCTCCACGGCCACAACTTCCAGGTCGAGGCCACGTTCGACGGCGCCGTCGGAGAGGGCGGACTGTGCTTCGACTACAACGTGCCGAAGTCGAAGCTCGCCGAACTCTGCGACGCCCTCGACGAGGTTCTCCTGCTGCCGGGCCTGAGCCCGCATCTCGCCATCCTGGAGGAAGGCGACACCACGGTGGTCGAATTCGCCGGCGAGCGGCTCTCGCTGCCCCGCCGCGACGTGAAGACGCTGCCGCTGCGCAACGTCACCGTGGAGGAACTCGCGCGCTGGTTCCTCGAGGAGCTGCGCTCCGACGAGCGGATCGCGGCCCTGCCGGTGTCGGCGATGACGCTGCGCGTCTCGTCCGGTCCCGGGCAGTGGGCCCGCGCCACCTGGACGGCGGCCGAGTGAACCTCCTGCTCGTCACCGGCGCGTCGGCCGGCATCGGCACGTCCACGGCGGAGGTTTTTCTCGACGCCGGTTACGCCGTGGTCAACCTCTCGCGGCGCCCCTGCCCCGTGGCCGGCGTGACGCATCTCCGTTGCGACCTGTCCCGCCCGGACTTTCTCGCCGACATCGCCGAAGCGCTTGCACCCTCGCTCGTGTCGGCGGACCGGATCGCCCTCGTGCACAACGCCTCGCGGCTCGTCAACGACACGGCGC
>JAPPHP010000057.1 GCA_028821035.1 Gammaproteobacteria bacterium
CTTCTGTAGGATCCGGAAAATTCCGGAACCGGGCCCCGGCTGCGGCCCCGTTCTGCAGGCGCTCCCGTTGCGTGCGTGCGCGGTTGGCAGACCCGGCCCAGACCACTCCATCGCCCGGAACCGCCGGAAGAAACGCGACCGCGTCTTCGTTCCACACGGGCTTGCGGCCCGTCTGGGACCCGAGGTGCACCGTCGGGTTCCATCCGCCGGAACAGGCGATGACGTCGCAGGCGAGGCGGCGCGCCGGGCCGGCCAGCGCATCTCTCTCGCCGTCGAGCGGTGCGACGACGGCCTCGCGCACCTTGCGTCCGCCGCAGGCCTCAATGACGGCGTGCCCCGGGATCACCTCGATGCCGGCCCCGAGGGCTTCGCGTACCCGCGCCCCCGAGGGTTCGGGCCGGGCGTCGACGACGGCCACGACCTTCCGTCCCGCCTCCTGCCAGGCGATCGCAGTGCGGTACGCGTGATCGTTGGTCGTGAACAGGACGAGCCGCTCGCCGGGGACGACCGCGTAACGGTGGAGGTAGGTGTATACGGACGACGCCAGCATGACACCCGGCCGGTCGTTGTTCGCGAAGACCACGGGCCGCTCGATCGCGCCCGTGGCGAGCACCACCTGTTCGGCTCGGATGCGGTGCAGGCGTTCCCGCGTTCCCGCGTGAGGAGGTCGCCGTTCGACGACGGTCGCGAAGTTGTGGTCGTAGAGGCCGCTCGCCGTGCTGCGGGTCAACAGGAGGGCGTCGGGGCAGGACTCGACTTCCGCAACGGCCTCCGCGACCCACGTCCGGGCGCTTTGTCCATCGATGCGGGCCTGCTCGGCCAGCAGGCTGCCGCCGAGTTCGGCCTGCTCGTCCGCGACCACCACGCGGGCGCCCGTGCGGCACGCTTCAAGGGCGGCGGCGAGACCTGCCGGACCCGCGCCCACGACCAGCACGTCGCAGTGGTGGTTGAGGTGATCGTAGGTATCGGGGTCGGCGCCGGCCGGTATGCCGCCGAGGCCCGCGGTGGCGCGCAGGAACCGCTCCCAGGTCCGGAACCCGCGCGCGTGCAGGAACATCTTGTAGTAGAAGCCGGCCGGCAGGTAACGGGCGAAGGGTCCGACCGCTCCCTGCCACGGGGCCCGGCTGGTTCGCGCACGGAGCCCGGCGAAGAGTTCGACCTCCGTCGCGCGCAGGTTCGGGATCGTCCCGACGCCCACTCCGACGTCCACGATGGCGTTGGGCTCCTCGACGCCGTGGCCGACGATCCCGCGCGGTCGCCCGTACTTGAAGCTGCGGGCGACCGTGGTGACGCCGTTGGCGAGGAGGGCGGAGGCCAGGGTGTCGCCGCGGAAGCCCCGCATCGTCCGGCCGTTGAAGGAGAACGGAATCGGCCGGTCCCGATCGATCCGGCCCCCGCTCGGGAGGCGTCGCGGGGCACTCATCTAGGGGCGGTCTCCGGACGTGTCGTCGGGGGGTAGCCCGATCGGATACACGTCGAGGATCTCGTAGCTCACCGTGTCCCGCAGGACGTTGAAGTAGCGCCGGCATCCCGCCACGTGGACCCACATCTCCCGATGCGGCCCGCGGGCGTTGGTGCGAAAGTGCAGGTACTCGCCCCACTCCCGGTCCGAAAGGGCCTCCGGGTCCTCCGGGCGGCGGATGTGCGCCTCGCCCGCGTACGAGAACTCCTCCTCGCTGCGGGCTTCCTGGCAGTAAGGGCAGTGGATGCGCAGCATCAGTGCGCCACCGCGGCCGCGCCGTGTTCGTCCACGAGCGCTCCGCTCGCGAAGCGGTCCAGACCGAACGGCGCGGCGAGGGGATGGGGGCGCTCGTTCGCGACGGTGTCGGCGAACACGTAGCCGGATCCCGGGGTGGACTTGAACCCGCCGGTGCCCCAGCCGCAGTTGAAGTACAGCCCCCGGACCGGTGTCGGCCCGATGATGGGACAGGCGTCGGGGCAGAGGTCGACGATCCCGCCCCAGTGCCGGTTCATGCGGACCCGGCTGAACGCCGGGAAGAGTTCGCAAACGGCGCCCACGGCGTCTTCCAGCACCGGGAAGGACCCGCGCTGCCCGTAGCCGTTGTACCCGTCCGTACCGGCGCCGATCACGAGGTCGCCCTTCGCGGACTGGCTGATGTAGCAGTGCACCGCGCCTGACATCACGACCGGGTCGAGACAGGGCTTCAGCGGCTCCGAGACCAGCGCCTGCAGCGGTCGCGACTCGATGGGGAGCCGTAACCCGGCCATGGCGGCGAGCACCCCGGAGTTCCCCGCCACGACGCAGGCCACCCTGCGCGCCGCGATGAATCCCCGACTGGTCTCCACCCCGGTCACCGCCCCGCCGTCGACGCGCATGCCGAGGACTTCGGTCTGCTGCAGCAGGTCGACCCCGAGAGCGTCCGCGGCCCGTGCGTACCCCCAGGCCACCGCGTCGTGGCGCGCGACGCCGCCGCGCGGTTGCCAGGATGCGCCGAGGACCGGGTAGCGCGCTTTGGGCGAACAGTTCATGAGCGGGACGAGACGCTCCACCTCGGCGGTGGTCAACACCTCGCCGTCGACCCCGTTCAGCCGGTTCGCGCCCACCCGGCGTTCGATGTCGCGCATGTCCTGCAGCGTGTGCCCCAGGTTCAGCACGCCGCGGGCGCTGAACATGACGTTGAAGTTGAGTTCGCGGCTGAGATCGCGCCACAGGTCGAGCGCGAAGTCGTACAGCCGCGTCGCGGCGTCCCGCAGGTAGTTGGAGCGGACGATGGTGGTGTTCCGGCCCGTGTTGCCGCCGCCGAGATAGCCCCGCTCGATCACCGCGACGTCCGTCACGCCGTGCTCCTTCGCGAGGTAGTAGGCGGTGGCGAGGCCGTGACCGCCGCCGCCCACGATGACGGTGTCGTAGGCGTCCTTCGGCGTCGGGCTGCGCCAGGCGCGCTGCCAGTCTTCGTGGTGCCGGCGGGCGTGCGCGAGGAGCCTGGGGAGCGAGTATCTCTCCATCAGCGGAAGCGGATCAGCGTGTTGTGGGACAGCGGCATTTCAGCATAATCCGGGAGAGTTTCGCGGACACCGGGACGCTACGGATGACGGTACGGGATGGCCACGCGCGGCGGGTCGGATTCACGCGCATGGACGCTGGAACCGCCGAGGACTACGCCCTCCTCGACGAACTGGCCGTGCCCTACATCGCCGGCACGGGGGAGCGTGTCCTCGCTTACCTCGAGCGGCTCCGCGGCGGCCTCGGGGGCTACCAGGTCGACCGCTACGAGCACTCGCTGCAGACGGCGAGCCGGGCCCTCGAGGCGGGGGAGTGCGAGGAACTCGTGGTCGCGGCGCTCCTGCACGACATCGGCGACGATCTGGCCCCGGAGAACCACTCCGAACTCGCCGCGGCCGTGCTCCGGCCCTACGTCGCGCGGCACACGCACTGGCTCGTGCTGCACCACGGCCTCTTCCAGGGGTACTACTACTTCGACAAGATCGGCCTGGACCCGAACGCTCGGGACCGGCACCGCGGGCACCCGGCGTTCGAGGCGACGGTGCGCTTCTGCGCGGACTATGACCAGACCTCCTTCGATCCGGGCTACGACACCCTGCCCATCGACCGTTTCGTCCCGCTGGTGGAACGGGTCTTCGCCCGCAAGCCGTGGGGGCCGCACGCCGAGCGCGACTGGCCGGCCCCGGACTGAGCCTGCGTCATGACCGCAGCCGGTCGTTCCCGGGGTCCCAGGGACTCTCCGGAACGACCCGCGCGGGGTAGCGTTCGCCAAGGATCTCGATCTCGACCGCCGTGCCTTCCGCCGCGCACTCGGGCCGGATCATCGCGAGCGCGAACGACTGTTCCAGCCGGAAGCCGTAGTTGCCGCTGGTCGCCCTGCCGACCATCTCGCCGTCGATGCAGAGGGGATTGTTGCCGAGCGCGTCGGCGTCGCCGGGGCCGTCGACGGCCAGGGTCACGAAGGCGTTCGCGAAACCCCGGTCGCGCCAGGCCACGAGTCCGTCGCGCCCGATGAAGTCGTTCTTCTCGAAGCGGACGAACCGGTCGAGGCCGGATTCGAGGGCCGCGTACTCGATGGACAGCTCCGTACCGATCATGCGGTAGGACTTCTCGACGCGGAGCGAGTCCATGGCACGTATCCCGAAGGGCGCGACGCCGAGGTCCCGCCCGGCGTCCATCAGGCCGTCGAAGATCGCGTTCTGGTAGACGAGTTCGTGGTGGATCTCCCAGCCGAGTTCGCCGACGAAGTTGAGCCGCAGCAGCTTGGCGGGGGCGAGGCCGACGGTGGCGTCCCTGCCGGTCAGCCAGGGAAACGAGGCGTTCCCGAGGTCGACGTCGCAGACCCGCGACAGGAGTTCGCGGGACTTCGGGCCGGCGACGACGAGCACCCCCATGGACGCTGTCAGGTTGTCGAACCGCACGGAGCCGTCGTCCGGCATCTGCCGCCGCAGCCAGTCGTGGTCGAGCCGCTGGAACGCGCCGGCGGAGACGAGGTAGAAGCGGTCCGCCGCTTCGCGGTGGATGGTGAACTCGGAGTGCACGCCGCCGTGGCGGGTGAGGGCGTGGCAGAGTCCGACCCGGCCCTGCCGCGGCAAGCGGTTGGCGACGAGCCGGTCGAGGAATCCGGCCGCCCCCGGACCGCTCACGCGCGCCTGCGCGAACGCCGTCATGTCGAGCACGCCGACGTTGTCGCGCACGTTGCGGCACTCGGCGCCCACGGGTTCGAACCAGCGGCTGCGGCGGAACGACCAGTGGTCCTCCCGCGGCATGCCATCGGGCGCGAACCAGTTGGGTCGTTCCCAGCCGAACTTCTGGCCGAACACCGCGCCCCGTTCGCGCATGCGGCCGTAGCACGGGGCGGTGCGCAGGGGCCGGGCGGCGGGGCGCTCCTCGTCGGGATAGTGCACCGTGAAGACGTTGGCGTAGGCCTCCTCGTTCTTGGCCTTGAGGTAGGCGCCGGTGGCGTAGTCGCCGAACCGGCGCGGGTCGACGCCCAGCATGTCGATGGTGGGCTCCCCTTCGACGATCCACTCGGCCAGTTGCCAGCCGGCGCCGGCCGCGGCCGTGATGCCGAAGCTGTGGCCCTCGCTGAGCCAGAAGTTCTTAAGGTCCCAGGCGGGGCCCACGATGGGGCTGCCGTCCGGGGTGTAGGCAATGGCGCCGTTGTAGACGCGCTTGATGCCGAGTTCCCCGAAGGCCGGCACGCGGCGGATGGCGGACTCGATATGCGGCATGAGCCGGTCGATGTCGCCGTTGAACAGCTCGTACTCGCTGTCCTCGTGGGGACCGTCGAGGTAGCAGGCGGGCGCTCCCTGCTCGTAGGGGCCGAGCAGCAGGCCGCCCGCTTCCTCGCGCATGTACCAGGACCCGTCGGACTCGCGCAGCACGCCCATCTCGGGCAGTCCCCGCCGGTGGCGCTCCTGGATGTCCGGATGGGCTTCGGTGACGAGGTACTGGTGCTGGACGGGCAGGACGGGAACGTCGAGGCCGACCATCGCACCCGTGCGGCGCGCGAAGTTGCCCGTCGCCGAGACGACATGCTCGGCGAGCCAGTCGCCCTGGTCCGTGCGCACCAGCCACTCCCCGCCCGGGGTGCGCTCGATGCCGGTCACGCAGGTGTGGCGGTGGATGGCGGCGCCCCGCTGCCGCGCGCCACGCGCCAGCGCCTGGGTGAGTTCGGCCGGCTGGATGTAGCCGTCGTCCGGGTGGCGGATGGCTCCCACGAGCCCGTCGGTCACGGCCAGCGGCCAGAGTTCGCCGACCTCTTCCGGCGTCAGGAACTCGACGTGCACGCCGATCGTGCGCGCGACGCCGGCGTACTGGCGGTACTCGTCCATCCGGTCCGCGGTCATGGCGAGACGGATGTTGCCGACGGTGCGCAACCCGATGTCAAGGCCGGTCTCGGCCGTGAGTTCCCGGTAGAGGTTCACCGAGTACTTGTGGAGCTGGCCCACGGAGTAGCTCATGTTGAA
>JAPPHP010000411.1 GCA_028821035.1 Gammaproteobacteria bacterium
TCAGGTGCTAGTGGGGGTAACCCCGTGGAGGTTCAAGTCCTCTCCTCGGCACCATCCAGCCCCGTAACGCATTGATGGGCGGAGGTTTCTCACCACGATGATCCTTCTTGGCGCACACGTTGCCCATCGGCAGGAGCGCCAGACTTGTCGAGTTCGCCCCTTCATCGTACCAACTCGCAGCGTCACCGCGCCGCCGCAAGACTGTGTTGCGGCCTTCCGTTTTCACCTTCTTCCTCGGCGGTGACACTGCCACTGCGCTTCAAATGCGTGTCGAGAAATCCATAGGACCGAGTGGGGCGGTAGAGCACACGGCAGCGCCAGCGAACGCCGGTGTGTCCGTTGATGAAGACCGCGCCAGATTGGCGTGCGAAGTCGCAAATCCCGAACTGGACGCCTAGCAACAACAACGGTTCGTGGGTCTTGCGATCCATGTGGCGAAGCAACGCGGCCGGGTTTCGCAAGAAGCACGGATTCGCGCCGGGCGAGGCGACCGTGCTCCGCGAACAATTCCTTGCCCAGCAGAGGGACTCACGCTAGGCGAGCTTGCGAGTCACGCCGCGCCCGTCGCGCAGGCGCGTGTAGCGCCCTCCCCGCGCGTGCGCTGGGCCTAGCTAGCGCCTTGTCCGTACACACGGTGCAGCGTCTGGGTCATGGGGGGTAGCCGCTCGCGCGCGGGCGCGCGTGGAGCGCGGCGTGTCAACTGGAAGCGGCCTGAGCGTTCCGTTGGCATAGATTTTCGCCAAGAACGGTGGCTGCGTCTCGATAGCGAAGCGGGCAATTCGATCGATCGCCTTCGTCAACATCTCTCCGATGGCTGGCCCCGTCGCATCCCTCATTCGGATGACGATAACGCCCGCCGAGTGCTCCTGAATCGAGTAGTACTCGGAGGCGCGATAACGGAGGTGTTCGTCCTTGGTGACGGCCACCCAGCCGTTTCGTCCAACGAGTTCGATCCACTGCTCGTCCGGGGCATCGAGCGGGAGATGATCATCATGCACTTCGACTGAGATCCCAGCCGAGCGAAGATGCTTGGCCACGATGTTCTTGCCGAGATTTCGATCAAGGAACAGCGTCGGCCTAGGCGGCGGCGTGGAGCTCGCACCGGATGGCTTCTTCGATCTCTTCTTGCGGGCGCTCATAGTCATAGGTCAAGTCGCTAATCGACTCGCCTAACTTGTAGCGCTCGGCGATGATCTGCGTGGCCAGTCCGGTCCCGGCTATGACGGGCCGTCCGGCAGATAGCGTCGGATCGATCACGACCATAGTCGGAGCGTTGTGGACTGTGGCCCTCGTGAAGGGGTAGAGCTTTAGCGGCCACCCGTCCGCGTCGTACTCAATACGCTTCAAGGCGGCGTGGACCACCTCTCGGATGGCGGCCTGACCGCCCTTGCTGGCGTTGATCAGTTGGCCGTAACGGTGAACGAACAGGTCCCAGCCATCTGTTTCCAGTCCGTGACTGATCAAGGGATGGTCCCGGCCTCGCCCCGGATCGGAGTGGTCAGACAGGTACCTGATCGCATCCCGTATGCTCCGCATCTTCAGCCGGTGCGCGCGTCGGATCGCGGCGAGGATGTGCAGCTCGGCGAGATTCAAGAACGACAGCAGGGTCGGACGGTTGGGCCTCGCGGCCCGGATTAGCGGCTCGTACCCGTCTCGGCCCACAGCCCAATAGCGAACCATTGCCGCGGGCACACCCAAGTAATGCGCGGCCTCCGAGACGGTGTAGGCGGGTAGCCGTCGGATGGCCTGTGCTCGCTCCTTAGCCGACGACTGGTGCCGCAAGCGGTCTTCTGGCATTCCCCTTTGGTGGCCTGTACCGAGGTGTGCGAACGGTGGATTCCCACGGTGAGAATGTCAACACCAGACTCTCGCCTCGCGGTGGTTCGTGGTATTCGAGGCCGAGCGCGTTTCGTTGCCCGCATCGCCCGTCGCGCTCCACCGCATCGACCGCTTGGTCCGGATCCCCCGCTGCGCACCCGTCACGGGATCGGGAGGTAACCCCGTTCGACGCCCTTCGTGAAGATCGACACCGCATTGTGCCGGTGGAGGCTCTCGTGGTGCTCGACGCGCACCCAGAAGTCGACCAGGCGCGGGTCGTCACCCAAGGCCGTCTTCAGGCGCCGGCCCGCGTCCTCGCAGAACATCAGGTTGGAGGCGTTGAGGCGCGCGAACTCCTGCTCGTCCTCGCGTTTCACCGCGGTCTGAACGGGCGTCTGGAGCGCCTGCTCGACTAGATCGACCACGTCGGTGATGGGGAAGTCGGGCAGGGAGTCCTCGAGCTTCACGAGCACCTTGGCGATGCTCCGCTGGCTGTGCGGCGTCGCGGCGATGCCTTCCTCGGTGCCCAGCCACGCCTGGATGTCCGCCACCCGGACGTCCCGCAGGTGGCCGAAGTCCTGCTCGAAGTTCTGCTGGATGACCTGCCGCGCCAGGGCGGCCGAGCACGGGCAGGTGCTGGAGTAGTACACGCCGACGGCGAGTTCGAGGTGCATCTCGCCGTCGATGAAGGTGCCCTTGATCGACACCGGGTACGCATTCCAGCCCGAGTTCTCGCTGACGAGCGCCTTGCGGCGCAGGTAGTAGTCGAAGTCGAACTGGACGAAGGCGCGCCCGGACAGGCCGCGGTGAGACTGCAGCAGGGAGGCGAGCAACAGCTTGAGACCCGCGACGCTCAGCGGCCGCGTGTCGGAATGTTCGTCGAGGATGAGGTACAGCCGGGACATGTGGATGCCCTTCGCCTGCGTGTCCGCCAGGTCCACGTAGATCTGCACCTGGGACTGCACCTCGCGCACCGTCCCGCCGTCGCGGATCTTGAGCGGCTGGTGGACGTCGCTCATGCCCACCCAGTCGAGCGTACCCTCGGGATCGCGCAGCTCGCGGCTCGCGATATCCGGCATGTCGCTCACCAGCGCCAGGCCGGGTTTCGTCAACGCTGCTCTTTCCACCGTACTCTTCGCTCCCGACTTCCGGTTCCCGCGTCACGGCGCGCGACGGGCAACCGGGTCGATTCTATCGGAAATCCACAAAGCCCAACCAATCGCGCAGGCCCCGCACGGGGTCCGTCACTTCAACGAGTCACGCTCTTCCTCGGTCAGCGGCCGCGCCTCCTCTGCGAGCAGCACGGGCACGCCATCCTGGACCGGATAGGCCAGGCCGGCCTGCACCGACCAGAGTTCCCCCGCCTCGCGCCGGTAGACCAGGGGACCCCGGCTGACCGGGCACACGAGAATCTCGAGGAGCCGCGAGTCGATCACGACGCGCGGCCCCCGGTGTCCTCGTCGAAGGGATGGCGGACCACGATCGTCTCGTTCCGCCCCGGCCCGGTCGAGATCAGGTCCACCGGGACGCCCACCGCCTCCGCGATGCACCGCACGTAGGCCCGCGCGTTCGCGGGCAGCGCGTCGACGTCGCGTACACCGGACGTGGACCCGCTCCAGCCGGGCAGCGTCTCGTAGACCGGGACCACTTCCTTGTAGGACTCCCCGTCGAAACGGGGACTCACCGACGCGCCGTCCCGGGTGCGGTATTCGACGCAGACGCGGATCTCGGGCAGCCCGTCGAGCACGTCCAGCTTCGTCAGGCAGAGTCCCGACAGGCTGTTGATCTGCACCGCCTGGCGCGTGGCGACGGCGTCGAACCATCCGCTGCGCCGCGCGCGGCCCGTCGTCGCTCCGAACTCGGCGCCTCGGGTGGACAGCCGCTCGCCCGTGTCGTCGAAGAGTTCCGTCGGGAAGGGTCCCGAGCCGACGCGCGTCGCGTAGGCCTTCGTGCTGCCGAGCACGTAGTCCAGGTAGCGCGGGCCGAAACCGCTCCCGACCGCCGCGCCCCCCGCCGTCGTACTCGAAGACGTCACGTAGGGATAGGTGCCCAGGTCCACGTCGAGGAGCGCGCCCTGGGCGCCTTCGAACAGGATGTTCTTGCCCGCCTCGCGCAGCTCGTGGAGCAGCGGACCCGTGTCGTCCATCATGGCCAGCAACGCTTCGGACAAGTCGGCGACGTCCTCCAGCGTGCGCCCGGGATCGAGCGGCGGCGCCTCGTAGTACTTCTCCAGCACGAAGTTGTAGTAGTCCATGACCTCGGACAGCTTCGCCGCGAACCCCTGCCAGTCCGCCATGTCGACGAGACGCACGGCGCGGCGCGCGACCTTGTCCTCGTAGGCCGGGCCGATGCCGCGTCCGGTCGTGCCGATCTTCCGGTTTCCGAGCGAGCGTTCGCGCGCGTCGTCCATCGCGACGTGGTACGGCAGGATGAGCGGGCACGCCGGCGAGATACGGAGCCGCTCGCGCACCGCGATGCCGCTTCCCTCGAGCCGCGCGATCTCCTCCAGGAGGGCGTCCGGCGCGACGACCACGCCGTTGCCGATAAGGCACTGCACGTCCGGACGCAGGACCCCGGACGGCACCAGGTGCAGGATCGTCTTCTCGCCGTCGACGACGATGGTGTGTCCCGCATTGTGGCCGCCCTGGTACCGCGCTACCGCGGCCACCCGGTCCGCCAGGAAGTCGACGACCTTGCCCTTGCCCTCGTCACCCCACTGCGTGCCGAGCACGACGACGTTGCGGCCCAATGTTCCGTCCCTGTCGGTGAGGCAGGCGCACACCTGCCGGAAGTTGTTACTCCCGCGAACAGCCCCGAGAGGTGGCTAGCGGGCGCCCTCGCCGCTCTTCAGGTACTTGAAGAACTCGCTGTTCGGATCGAGGATCAGCATGTCGCCCTTCTCCCGAAACACCTTCGAGTAGGCGTTGATGCTGCGGTAGAACTCGTAGAACTCGGGATCCGCCCCGTACGCGCCGGCGTAGATGTTCGCCGCCCGGGCGTCACCGTCGCCGCGCAACTGTTCGGCCTCCCGGTAGGCTTCCGCCTCGATGACGACGACCTGGCGCTCCGCGTCGGCCCGGATGCCGAGTTCCAGCTCCCGGCCGGTCGCGCGGTGCTGCTGGGCCTCGATCTCGCGCTCCGAGTTCATCCGGTCGTAGACGGCGCTCGACACTTCCGGCGGTAGGTCGATCTTCTTGACGCGCACGTCGATGACATCGACGCCCATCTCCCGGGCCATCTCGCTGTTCAACTGCTGCGTGAGTTCCGCCATCAGTTCGTCGCGCTGCCCGGAGATGACCTCGTGCATGTCGCGGCGGCTGATCTGGTTGCGCAGCCCCTCGTTCACCCGCTGCGACAGCAGGTTCCTCGCCCGGTTCTCGTCCCCCGAACTGGCCGTGTAATACCGTTCGACATCGCCGACCCGGAACTTCACGAAAGAGTCGACGATGAGCGGCTTCTTCTCCAAGGTGAAGTAGCGCTCCGGACGGGAGTCGAGGGTCAGGATGCGGCCGTCGAATTTCTTCGCCTCTTCCGCGATCGGCAGCTTGAAGTGCAGACCCGGATCCAGGTCCGCACGCGTGACGGCCCCGAAGCGCAGCACCAGGGCCCGTTCGCGCTGGTCCACCGTGAAGATGCCGTCTATCAACAGCAGCACCACCAGGACCAGGACGATGCCCACCAGGACGATCCGAAAACTCATGTCGCGTACCTCGAGACGGTGCGGTTGCCGGCGTTCCCGCTAGCGGGAATCGCGCCGGCGGGTGGTATTGAGCCGCTCGCTCAACGCGTCGTCCACCAACTGGCGGATGTCGTCGGCGCTTTCCGAGCTGCCGAGGCCCGGCGACCGCGCGATGCGGTCCAGCGGCAGGTAGAGCATGTTGTTCCCGCCCTCGACATCCACCATGACCTTGGTGCTCTGGCTGAGGACGGACTCGATGGCATCGATGTAGAGACGGTCGCGCGTCACGTCCTTGGCCAGGGCGTACTCGCCGAGCAGCTTGCTGAACCGGTCCGCTTCGCCTTCGGCGCGCGCGATGACCCGATCGCGGTAGGCGTTGGCCTCCTCGATCTGCCGCTGCGCCTCGCCGCGCGCCTTCG